>JAYTZS010000101.1:0-5686 GCA_043741885.1 Bdellovibrio sp.
ACCAGTCTTTGGGCGAACGTGATGCCAGCACAGGTGGTTCATAGTATGCACCTGCACCCGTTGTCTGTGATCAGCGGAACCTATTTCGTTCAGACTCCTAAGAACAGCAGCGCTCTCAAGTTCGAAGACCCCCGTTTAGTTGCGTTCATGGCCTCTGTGCCTCGCAAATCCAATGCTCGGGTCGACAATCAACATTTTGTCTCAGTTCGTCCGAAAGCGGGCCAAGTCTTATTGTTCGAGAGCTGGATGAGACATGAGGTGCCGCCAAACAAAAGCTCTTTAGACCGAGTCAGCGTCAGCTTCAATTACGAGTGACCTGAGTCCAGACATTCCTCGGATTGAATTTATTTGTGGGCGTCTTTACACACTTACACCGAATTGAAAAAGCCCTCACTAGAATAAATACACCTATCAGTTCTGACTTTAAAGGACCATCGCCCCTAAGTGATCTTCAGGCAGGCCGAAGAAATTTCCAAAAATGAAAGAACAAACCGACGGACCATGCCTCCGCGAAAAGCCCGTTTTGCCCAACCGAGTTCTTCTTAGAAAACTCCTGCAACCAATCAGATCATGCAAATTGACTCTGGTCAGCATCAGCGGTACTAACAAGTCCCTGAGGTGAGTTATGCGTATCAATTTGTTGGAAATTCCTGAAGAAGGAAAGAGCTGGATCTGCAATGAGAAGACGTCCGAGCTGAACGAGACTCTCAAAGATTTAATTGGTCGGAAAGGTTATCAAGTTGAATTCACCATTAGGCCTTTGCAAGCTGAGACCTATGAATTGACCGGCTTTGTGCGAACTGAAATTCCTGAGGACTGCTCTCGCTGCGGGATTGATTTCGACATGCCGGTGGAGGAAAAATTCAGGGAGCTTTTGCTTCCTGAGCAACCCCTGGAACGCAATGCCAAGTACACCAAAGTCAATCATGTCTCTGATTTGAAAGAAGAAAACCTATCGTCTGTTGAGTATTCTGGACATCATTTTGAAGCTGGCGAGTACATCCATGAAGTCATTGGCTTGGCCGAGCCATTTATTCCAGCTCCTCCCTGCGATGCTCAAGGGAATTGCAAGCTGTGCTCTAAAAATGTCAGAAATATGGTTTTTAAGTATGAAGATCCTGGTTTTGAAGCTCCCGTGCAGCCATTTTCTGTTTTAAAAAATATCAAGCTCACATAACGCAAGATGTCCTTGATTTTCAGGGACTTTTTGAACTAAAACTCTTGTTCGCCAATTTGAATAAAATACGAGGAATACCATGCCTACTCCAAAGAAGAAAACATCCCGATCTCGCCGAAATATGCGTCGCAGCCATGATGGGCTTGTGGCTCCGGCCGTTGCAATCGATAAAAAATCAAAAGAATTAGTCCGTCCACATGTGGCCCACAAAGCGGCTGACGGCGCTTTTTATTACAAAGGCAAACAAATCAGCGCTGCGAAAAACGCGTAGTTGACCGCACATATGGCGACTATGGCGCAATACCGAAGTCGAGTGCTTGGGACAGGGGCCTACCTGCCTAGCAAAGTCCTTAGCAACACGGATTTGGAAAAGCTCGTTGACACCAATGATCAATGGATTCGTGAGCGTACAGGAATTGAGCGCAGACACATTGCAGCTCCTGAGCAGGCAACTTCCGACCTTGCTTACGAGGCCACTCTCAGAGCCGTTAAAGATGCGGGAATCGAAATCAAAGACATCGACTGCATTATGGTCGGCACTGTGACTGGGGATTATCAAACTCCGAGCACGGCTTGCGTGCTTCAGGCAAAGCTAGGTCTCAACGGAGTGCCCGCGTTTGATTTGAACGCAGCCTGTTCTGGCTTTCTCTACACTCTCTCGATGGCCGATGCGTGCATTCGAATGGGCATGTACAAAAATGTTTTGGTTGTTGGGGCCGAAGTGATCTCTCGATTTATCAACTACAAAGACCGGGAGACTTGCATTCTTTTTGGCGACGGCGCTGGAGCGTGGGTCGTCTCTCAAGCACCAGCCGACGCCACCGACATCATCTACAGCAGCCACTTGAGAGCTGAAGGCTCACTTGGCGAGTTGTTTATTCGCCCTCAGGGCGGCTCTCGAACTCCGGTGACTTCGGAGAACATCGGCGAAGCCGGGTTTTGGTTTCAGATGAAAGGTCGGGAGATCTTTAAAAACGCTGTTCGCACGATGTCTTCGACTTGCACTCAAGCTTTAGAAGCTAACAGCATCAAACCTGAAATGATCGACTGGTTGGTGCCTCATCAAGCTAACTGGCGCATCATGGAAGCGGTCGCTAGCCACTTTGATTTTCCAACGGATCGAGTGATCTCTGTGGTACATGAAATGGGCAATACCTCAGCCGCGACGGTGCCAGTGGCCTTTGATATGGCTCGCAAAGATGGACGAATTCAGCGTGGACAAACTATTTTGCTCACAGCTTTTGGCGCCGGATTGACCGCTGGCAGCGTCTTACTTAAATTTTAAGGAATTTTATATGTTTCATCTTCTCTTCCCGGGACAAGGAAGCCAGCACCCTGGAATGGGTCGCTTTCTTTATGAAAATTTCCCTATTGCTAAGCACACGTTTGAAGAAGCTAGCGATTGTTTGAATTTGGATTTAAAAAAATTATGTTTCTATGGGTCGGAAGCTGATTTGGCTCTGACTGAAAACACTCAGCCTTGTTTACTTGTTGTTTCTACCGCCACTGAGCGCGTTTTGTTTTCTCAATTGGGAGTAAAAGCTGTCGCTGCCTCTGGGCACAGCCTCGGAGAGTATTCCGCCGTAGTGGCAGCCGGAGGATTGACTTTTCCAGAAGCGGTGAAGGCCGTTCGCCAGCGAGGTCGATCCATGCAGGCCGCAGTTCCCGTCGGCCAAGGTGGAATGATTGCCGTGATGGGACTTGATCCAGAGCAGGTCGAAACCTTGTGTCGCTGGGCTGTTGAGACGTCCAAAACGGGGCCACTCAGTGCCGCAAACTACAATTCACCCGGTCAGATCATTATTAGCGGTTCGCAGACAACCCTGGACTGGCTCAAGTTGAATTTTAAACTCGAAGATATTTTCCCTGGTGCTAAACGAGTGAAGCTGGTTTCACTTCAAGTCTCAGCCCCGTTCCACTGTGAAATGATGAGGCCAGCTGAAGAGCATATGCGCTCTTTGCTTGAGAGCCTGCCATTTCACGAAGTTCAGGTACCAGTCCTTCAGAACTTCACGGCTCAGGATCACACCTCACCGCGGGAAATCCGCGAGAACCTTATCCGTCAGATCACAGCTCCGGTGCGCTGGATGCAAAGTATGGAGCTGGCTCGAGCAAAATCTTGGACGACCTGCATTGAATGCGGAGCCGGCAGGGTGCTCAGCGGACTTCTGAAAAAAATTGACAGCGAGGCGTTCCAAGTCTTCAATACCACCTCGCTAGAAGAGCTTAAAAATATTGAAAAATTTGTCCAAGAAAAACGACCGTAAAATAAGTTTTTAATTTGGCGGATTTACTCCGATGAAAAAAGATGATGAAAAGGATGTTGTTTGTCCGAACTTAGCCAAGAATCAAGCTCTGCTTCTACAATTTTAGCACTGCCAAATCAGTTGGCCGGCAAAAAGGTTTTTGTCAGTGGCGGCAGCCGAGGCATCGGAGCTGCGATCGTGCAAACTTTGGCCGCTAGGGGTGCGCAGGTAGCCTTCACATATTCTTCTCGAGAAGACTCAGCACAAAAAATTCTCAGCTCCCTTCCCGGCCGAGGCCATTTTTGTTTTCAAATGAAACTGGATGATGAAGCTTCTGTAGATTCCGCTGTTCAGACAACCATGGCTGCTTTTGGCACGATCGATGGAGTGGTTAACAACGCTGGAATCACCAAAGATGGTCTGCTTTTGCGTATGAAATCAGAAGATTTCGATTCGGTGGTCCACACCAATTTGCGAGGGACTTTTTTGGTTACCAAAGGCTTTGTCAAAACAATGATCAAAGCTCGCTCAGGTTCCATCGTTAATATCACCAGCGTTGTCGGACAAACTGGAAACGCTGGGCAGGCCAATTATTCGGCTAGCAAAGCGGGAACTGAAGCCTTTAGCCGCAGTGTTGCCCAAGAGGTGGCCTCTCGCTCGGTTCGCGTCAATTGCATCGCGCCAGGGTTTATCAGCACCGAAATGACTCAAGTTTTGACAGATGTGCAAAAGAAGTTGTTTCTCGATCAGATTCCGCTACAGAGGATTGCAGATCCTTCGGAGGTTGCAACTGTCGTGGCGTTTTTGCTCAGTGACGATTCGAAGTATATTACCGGTCACACTGTCAGTGTGAATGGTGGACTTTTCATGAATTGAAGTTTGTTTTTAGTTTTTAAGAGATTAGTTTTACAAAATAACGGACTGATCAGTTTCAGTTCAAAGAATGTTAAAAAAATGTTAAAAGAAAACAGTTTCGTAGGAGGAAACAATGGCACTAAGCCCTAAAGTCAAAGAAATCATCGTTGAGCAACTGGGTGTAGATCCAGAAAAAGTAAAAACAGAAGCTTCCTTCATCGATGATCTTGGTGCTGACAGTCTCGACATCGTTGAACTTGTCATGGCGATGGAAGAAGAATTTGATTTGGAAATTCCGGATGAAGATGCCGAAAAGCTGCGCACAGTCGGTGACGTCGCTTCTTACCTTGAGAAAAAAGGTAAAGGATAGGTTGAATTGGATTCGCCAAAAAATCTCAATCGCCAATTGAAACGTGTTGTTGTCACTGGAATGGGTGCTTTGACTCCTTTGGGACTCGACATGGAAGAGTCATGGAAAAATGCTCTCGCCGGAAAAAGTGGAATCGCTAAGATCACGCACTTTCCGACAGACGGTTTTGATGTGACTTTTGCTGGAGAGGTGAAAGGCTTTCAGCCCGATCTTTACATCCATAAAAAAGAACAAAAGAAAATGGATCTGTTTATCCAGTACGCGTTGGCAGCGAGCAAAATGGCAATTGAAGATTCAGGCCTTGTGATCAATCCAGAAAACTCGGAACGTGGCGGAGTATTTATAGGCTCAGGAATGGGCGGTCTTCCGACCATCGAAGACGAGTACAAAAAACTTCTAGAAAAAGGTCCAAGTCGGATCAGTCCTTTTTTTATTCCAGCGGTGATAACCAACTTGGCTTCCGGACAAGTGAGCATCCACTATGGCCTGAAGGGTCCGAATTATTCGATCACTTCAGCTTGCGCCACCGGGGCTCACTCGATTGGCGAGGCTTACAATTACATTCGAATGGGCACTTGTGATTACATGATTGCCGGCGGCTCTGAGAGTACGGTTTGTGCGATGGCAGTTGGTGGATTCGCATCCATGCGGGCACTTTCGACTCGCAATGAAACCCCTGAGCTGGCTTCCCGACCATTCGACAAAGACCGTGATGGCTTTGTTTTAGCCGAGGGTGCAGCCGTTTTGATTTTAGAAAGTTTGGAGCACGCTGAAAAACGCGGCGCTCGAATCTTGGCCGAAGTGACCGGTTACGGTGCCTCTTCAGATGCTCATCATATGACCAACCCGGCGCCGAATGGCGAAGGCGGGGCGCGTGCCATGCGTGTTGCCTTGCAAGATGCTCAGCTCAATCCAAGCGAAATTCAGTACATCAACGCTCACGGAACAAGCACTCCCATGGGAGATGAACTTGAAACTGCAGCTGTGAAAGTCGTTTTCGGAGACAGTGCTAAAAAGTTGTGGCTGTCCTCGACGAAA
>JAYTZS010000102.1:0-5669 GCA_043741885.1 Bdellovibrio sp.
CGAAAACCAAAGCATCGGAAACCCATCTTGGGGCCAAGGGAAAATCCCATTTTGGTAGGCATCCCGCAAGGTCTGAATCTCCAAATCGCCGCCAACCGCGACAAGGCCGTCAACTGTGGCTATTCGAGGATTAGGAAAAAACGAAGTTAAAAACTCCGCCGATTTTTTTGCCATACAAAGAATTTAATGGAAATCAAACTGTCAGGGAAGCAGTCATTTCGCTAGCAAGCCAATTCCGCACCTTGACTGTTGACTTTGCCAAGAAATCTCCCTAAACAGCGTCTTCACATCAACAGGAGATTCCATGAAGGTTTTAATGCTCGCCTTATTTTTTGTTATCTCAATTAGCTCAGCTGCGCATGCCGATCTGAACTCTTTGTGTGAACAAGTTGCCAAGTGGACACCAGGCCAACCAGGGCCAGCTGTGGAAGACTACAAAGGCGAAATGAAATTAGTAGATTTCGAATTTGCACAAAAGCACCGACATGAGAAAAATTGGCTCCTCGTTGATACTCGAGGCGACACAGAACGCACTGAAAAAGGTTTCTTCGAAGATGTTATCTCTTTGCGCTCAGGACTAAAACAAACAGATTCCGATGACTACAACGAATCGACCGTGCTTGAAAAAATCAAAGCGCAGACCAAGCTCAAAAGCCTCAAGCATAAGGATCTGAAAACTTTCAATTACATTCTCTTTTGCAATGGTGAAAAGTGTCCAAAGTCGGCCAGTGCTGGCTGTAAATTGAGAAAATTGGGAGTCCCCGCTTCCCAAGTCCACATCCTGCCAATTTCTTACACCGATCTTAAGGCAAAGGATTTCTAAATTCTATTGAGTTGGCTGGGATAAATTAGCTAAACACAAATCACATTTCCCACACTGGGCCGCCTGAGGGTGCCCAAAGTACCGGTAGATCGTCTGCATTCGGCAGCCTTCCGTCATCTGCGCTAGGCGAACCATATCAAGCAATTTCTGATTTTGAGTCACCAGTCGACTTTTCACAGCAGCCGGATCGAGCTGTTCGGCTGAGGGCTCCTGAATTGGCGAGAATCCCAGTCTGGAGTTATCTGGTTTCAGGCATCCCCATCTCTCCAAAACATTGAGGGAGGTTTCGACTCGGAAATCTCTCTTGTTATAAAAGTTCATTTGCGATCGTAAATAATCAACACCTTCGTCGGCCAACCCGGCCCCTGCAGAATCAACCAGTCGATAGACTTTCAAAATAAAATCAGGTTCTGGATTGGCCCATTTGATAAACTCCATCTGAATCGAAACATCCTCTTGATCGTAAAACAAATGGCAGTGGCTTGGAAGCCCGTCTCGTCCGGCTCGACCCACTTCCTGATAATAGGCTTCGATCGAACTAGGCGGCTCCGCATGGGCCAGCAATCGAATATCTTTTTTATCAATTCCCAAACCAAATGCCGGAGTCGCCAGGATCAAATCTCCGGAGCCTTGCAAGAATAATCTTTGGTTGCGTTTCCGATCGGCCGCCTGCAATTGCCCATGATAAATCAAATGCCGAAGCCCTAAGCGAGCCAGTTCGGATGAGACTTTGTACAAAGTTTGAATCAAAGAAAAATAAATGATCCCCGCCCCGGCAATCGAATGTCGCAGACCTACAAGCCCACGAATTTTTTCATCCATCCCATACACGTCATGAACATTCAAAGCCAAATTTGGCCGCTCAATTCCTGACGAAAAAATCGGAGCTTGTTCAATTCTCAACTCTTTCAAAATGTCTTTTTGCACGGCTTCAGTTGCCGTCGCGGTCAAAGCCAAGGTCACAGGATTTCCTAGAAGTTCGCGAAACTCACCCAGGCGAGAGTAGTCCGGTCGAAAATCATGGCCCCATTGAGAAATACAGTGAGCTTCGTCAACAGCTAGCAGTGCCAGCTTCCGCGTTTTCAAAGCTTGCAGAAAATCGACTTTGCGAAATCTCTCCGGAGTCACATAAATCAATTGAAATTGTCCCTGCCCGATTTGCTGATAACGAGTTTCTCTTTCGTCTCGACTTAACGTGGAAGACAAATAAGTGGCGTGAAGCCCATGCGCCAACGCTTTGTCCACCTGATCCTGCATCAATGCGATCAAAGGAGAAATCACTACGGTCAATCCGTCTAAAATCAGAGATGGAAGTTGGTAGCAAAGGGATTTACCCATTCCAGTCGGCATCAGGACCAGAGCCGATGTTCCTTTGAGAACAGAGAGGAGAACCGCTTCTTGGTCACCACGAAATTCGTCGTGACCAAAATTCTGTTTGAGCGCAGTCTTTAGCTGGGTAATACGATGCATTAAATCAGTCCATGTCAGAAGTCGTTTACAGCAAATCCCCCCCATGATAGTTCCATAAGTTCTTTAAACCAAATACATATTGACCGGTTCATGGGGAGCTTATGGCGAAGAAATGGGACATCAGTACGGTTCGAAACATTGGAATTTCCGCACACATCGACTCTGGAAAGACGACTCTTTCTGAGCGAATTTTGTTTTACGGCGGAAAAATCCACGCCATCCATGAAGTAAAGGGCAAAGACGGCGTCGGCGCGACTATGGACTCGATGGACCTCGAGCGTGAAAAGGGAATCACCATCCAGTCAGCTGCGACTCAAGTGGAATGGAAAGATTATACAATCAATCTCATCGATACACCGGGGCACGTGGACTTCACAATTGAAGTGGAACGTTCTTTGCGAGTTTTAGACGGCGCCATCCTGGTACTTTGTGGTGTCGCTGGAGTTCAGTCTCAGTCGATCACTGTTGACCGACAGATGAAGCGTTATGGAGTTCCTCGTTTGGCTTTCGTCAACAAGTTGGATCGCCAAGGTGCGAATCCTATCCGAGTTCAAGAAGCTTTGATTGAAAAATTGCGTTTGAACGCAGTTATGTACCAGCTGCCCATTGGCCTTGAAGAAAACCACAAAGGCATTGTCGATCTTGTGACTATGAAAGCTTACATCAATGAAGGCGCCAACGGCGAAATCATCACGGAAGTCCCATTCCCTGAAGAGATGCGAGCTCAAGCTGAAGCATACCGTAAAACTCTGGTCGAGAAATTAGCCGATATCGATGAAACAATCGGCGATAAATTTTTGATGGGCGAAGAAGTCTCCATCGAAGAAATCAAAGCTGCCACTCGAAAAGGAGTGATCACTTTGAAATTGGTTCCAGTTTTCTGCGGCTCTGCTTTTAAAAATAAAAACGTTCAACATTTGCTCGACGCTGTTTTGTATTATCTGCCGACTCCAGCTGAGAAGCAGGAACATGGTTTGAATTTGGACCTCAATGAAGAGCGTTTTGAATTGTATCCTGACAACTCCAAACCGTTGTGCGCACTTGCCTTCAAATTGGCTGTGACTCCATTTGGGCAGCTGACTTACATGCGGATTTATCAAGGTCAGATGTCGAAAGGTGATTTCATCATTAATACCACTAACAAGGAGCGAATCAAAATTCCTCGAATGGTACGAATGAATTCTGAAAAAATGACGGATATCGACACTGTGTATGCGGGCGATATCGTGGCTTTGTTCGGCGTCGACTGCGCGTCCGGCGATACTTTCGCAGTTGAAGGTTACAATGTGTCGATGAAATCGATGCATGTGCCAGATGCGGTAATTTCTTTGGCGATTGCGCCAAAGGAAAAATCAGGCGCCAATAATTTCTCGAAAGCTCTGCAAAAATTCCGTAAAGAAGATCCCACTTTCCGAGTCCACCGTGACGAAGAATCCGCTGAGACGATCATTTCAGGAATGGGCGAGCTGCACTTGGAAATCTATGTTGAGAGAATGAAGCGGGAGTTTGCTTGTGAAGTTGTGGTTGGCAAACCTCAGGTGGCTTACCGCGAAACTATCGTTCAAGAAGCTGCTTATGATTACACTCACAAAAAACAAACTGGTGGCTCTGGTCAGTTCGCAAAAGTTGTTGGAAAGATCCGTCCGTTGCCAGCCCAAGAAGATGGCAAGACTTTTAAATTCAACAATAACGTTGTCGGTGGACGGATTCCGCGAGAATTTATCCCGGCGGTTGAAGAGGGATTCAACGAGCAATGTGCCAAAGGTCCATTGATAGGCTTTCCAATTGTTGGAGTGGAAGTGGATCTCGAAGACGGATCTTACCATGACGTCGATTCAAGCTATATGGCGTTTAAGATTGCAGCAATGGCAGCTATGCGTGAAGTTTACCAAAAAGCAAAGCCGACTGTTCTTGAGCCCATCATGAAACTTGAAACCACTGTTCCGGATGAATATCAGGGAAATGCGGTTGGTCAAATCAATCAACGTCGAGGAGTCATCGTCAATACCACTGCTTTCGAAGGAAATGCTGTGATTGAAGCCGAAGTGCCGTTAACAGAGATGTTTGGTTATTCGACAGACCTGCGTTCAGCCACCAAGGGAAAGGGTGAATTCTCAATGGAATTTGCTAAATACCAGGCGGCTCCACGAAACATTCAAGAAGAGTTAGCCAAGAAATATCAAGAAAAGCGAGCAGCTGAGAACAAGTAAGCTCGAGACTTTAGAAAATGATTTTTACAAAGGCCAGGCGAAAGTCTGGCTTTTATTTTTGCAGGAAGCTTAGATCCATGCTGCTCCATTTCACCTATCCGCTTCACCTCATTGAAATTTTGTGTTAGTTTAAGCCTATCAATATGCGCCCTCACCTAGACTTTTTTCGAAGCAAAATCCAATCATGACTCTGATCCTAGTTTTATTCGGCTTTGTTATTGTGATTTCATTTCTCTGCTCGTTGCTCGAGGCTATCTTCCTTTCTATTTCTCCTGCCTCTGTTGCCATGATGGTAAAAGAAAATCATCGCAGTGGTCGACTGATGGAGCATCTCAAAGAAAACATAGACCGGCCTATTTCGGCGATTTTAACTCTGAACACTCTTTCACACACTTTGGGGTCAGCCACGATTGCAGCCAAAGTTCAAGAGCTCTACGGCAGTACAAGTGTCACTATTTTTTCAGTCATTCTGACTTTTTGTATTTTGATTTTTTCTGAGATTTTACCAAAAATCATTGGCGCCACTTACTGGAAAGAGCTTTCTCCGTTTGCCGCCTACACTATTCAATTTATGATTTTTTGTTTGTTTCCAATTGTTCGTTTTTCAGAACTGTTAGGAAAGTTGTTTGCTCGACCTGAAACGGCCAGCGTGACTCGAGAAGAAATGCTGGTAACCGCAGAGCTCGGTGTTGAAGAGGGAACGATTCATAAAAAAGAATCCAATATCATCAAAAATTTGCTAATGCTCAATAGCATGTATGTTTCCGATATTATGACTCCGAGATCTGTGATGTTCGCATTAGAAGCCGATGAAACAGTCGAAGAAGTGGGCCAACGCTTCAAACCGATTCGGTTTTCTCGAATTCCTGTTTACGATTCAAACTTAGACAATATCATTGGGCTCACTCACCGTTATAAAGTCCTTGAAGCTCTTTCAGCTGATCAGCACAAGTTAAAGATCCGCGAAATCACCACGACTATCAATTCGGTGCCGGAGAGAATGACGGTTGCCGGTGTTATCGATCTTTTTGTAAAACGCAAAGAACATTTGGCTTTAGCGGTTGATGAATACGGAATTGTGACCGGTCTTGTAACCTTGGAAGATGCGATTGAAACTTTGCTCGGAGTTGAAATTGTCGATGAATTCGACAACATCACTGACATGA
>JAYTZS010000103.1:0-1914 GCA_043741885.1 Bdellovibrio sp.
CTCGAGGAAATTCAATTCGGTCAGACTTTGCTCGAGTGGGAGCGCAGTTCTTATCAAAAACGGAAAGATATTTTGAAGGGCAAACTTGAAGAAGCAAAAAAGCTCAAATTAAGAACCGAAACTTATCTACGGGCTAGGCCCGCTGAAGCCACTGCAGACCAAATGACCCGGTATTATCTCAGCCCTGAGTTGCAGTTGATTCATTCTTTTCTAGCAATTGAGAAATATGCAAAGAATTTGGATCTGATCGCAATCAGCCTCAATCTCACGTCTCATCAAGTCGTCGCATGCGTGAAAGAACTGATCGAGCTCGGATTCGTCAAGCCGGTCGCGAAGGGATTCGAGAAAACAAAAAAGACAATTCACCTAAGCAAGGACTCCCCTCTCTGCCGGCCGCAGCAGCTTCTGATGCAGAGACGTGCACAACTGCAATTGCAATTGCTATCCGATGGTGAGCGATACAACTTTGCTGTGACCTTCACAGCCTGCGAAGAGACTCGCGAAAAAATCCAGCAAGAGTTTCTAAAATTTCTCTCGACCATCGAACAATCCGTTCGCAAAGCGCCGAGCGAAGAAGTGTACCAAATGACTTTTGATCTTTTTCCTTGGAGCCGCTCAGCTGGCCGCGCTTAATTTTTTCACTAGAGGAAGAGGGGGATGTATAAAAGCTTCAAGTCAAAATCTCTTTGTCTTTACTGGTGGTCCCCGGGGTGGGAAAACAACTTTTTTGAAACGCTTACGTCATTTTGGAATCACCTGAGTCGATGAACCAGCCAACACCAAGGAAAGGGGCAAGTATGAAACTGAGGTCTCTGGGGTACCGGTCACAACTGATTTTCATTGCCTTTGATGGCAAGTCCACCAACCACGGAGATCACTTAGCTCTCCATACTCTAAGCAATCCAAATTTTTATTGGGGAAATCTTCTGATCTTTGACCGGCCTCCTAAACAAGGTGATTTTGCGAAATGGACTGAGGCCTTTAGACGAGAATTTAAGGATCCAAAAATTTACCATGTCACATTGGCTTGGGATTGCCCCACTGGCGAAGTTGGCGACGTCAATGAGTTCCTTGAGCACGGCTACCTTCTCGAATCGACCGCTGTCTTGTCAGCTCAAGAAGTGGTGCGCCCTCCAAAATTCAATAAGCAGTTGCACGTTCGTCCCATTCACGGTGCAGATGAATGGGAACGCACTCTTGAAATACAAATTGCCACGGCTCATGGCCCTATCTCCCGAGCCGATTGGGAAATTTTTTATCGCAATCAGAACCAACGCTATCAAGCCATGGAAAACGCGGGCTTTGGGCATTGGTATGGTGGATTTCTGAACGGGGAACTCATTGCCGGTTTGGGAATCTTCTACCGTGATGGGGTGGGTCGATTTCAAACTGTGTGCACACATCCAAAGTTTCAGCGGCAAGGAATTTGCCAGACACTTGTTTACCTCGCTTCGCAGGCAGTATTAGAATCGGGCCAAGTCCAGGATTTGGTGATGTGCGCCGATCCCGAATATCATGCGATCACAATTTATGAATCTGTTGGATTCAAGCGCCAGCTGACGGAGCACGGAGTTTATTGGTGGGACAAGCAAAGGTCGACGATCTGAATTTATAGATTTACTTCCAGTCACTTATCGTAGCAGGAAGTTGATCTAACGTCTGGCATTGTTCATGGACGGCGGTCACATCAAGAAAGTGTTTTATCCAGTTTTTCGGTCGGAGAAAAATGCGGACCGTGTCCTTGAGTGGATCCGTGGCCAGATGTGATGACCTGCCCTGGGGGGAAGGGGCGAAGTTTGCGGACTTCAGGCTGGGGCGGCCTTCTTTTTTGTTTTCTTTTTTCTCAGCTTCCTGGGACTGACTGACATGCCGAGCGATTCTAGCTGATTCAGCTCCAAATACAAAAGAACGTTC
>JAYTZS010000104.1:0-1899 GCA_043741885.1 Bdellovibrio sp.
CGAAACCAAAATCGGTACTTTCAAGGGAGCGGTGAATCCGGGAATCGAGCAGTTCACTGATTTTCCTGATTGGCTGGAAAAACAAAACTATCAAAAAGATCAAAAGATGTTGATTTTCTGCACGGGTGGAGTCCGCTGCGAAAAAGGATTTTTGGAATTGCAAAGACAGGGCTATGAGCAAGTCTACCAGCTCGAAGGTGGAATTTTAAATTACATCGAAGAGAAGCCGTATGATCTGTTCGAAGGTGAGTGTTTTGTTTTTGACCACCGAGTCGCCGTCGATCAGACGTTGCAGCCGTCAAAAGTTTACAAACTATGCCCTCACTGTGGGCAGCCGGCAGCGATTAGGATCAATTGCAAACGCTGTGATTCGGAAGCGTTTGTTTGCGATCAGTGCGAGTCAAAATTGTGGGTTCAAGACACCTGCACCAAGAACTGCGCCTATCAGTGGGAACGTCATCCGGGCCGTAAAGGAAAAAAACAAGAACCCGAGGTCCGCTCGGATTCTTGATTCTTTCTAGCTGGCCCTCAGGCCGACAAAGGGTTTATTTTAGAAGTGCAAAAAATTGATCGAGACGACTGCGAAAGTTTTGCACTCCCTCAGGATCATTTGCCGGAAGTTTGTTAGGGATTTTATAAAGTGCGCTTTTGTGCTTGTTAAAATGATCTGCCATTGCTTGTAAAGTGGCAGAACTAAATTTAGTTCCGAGATGCGCGATGGCGGTGTCTGCGGGTCTACCAGTTACCATTTTGGAAAGATCGAAGTCGAATGGGAAAATAATCCATTTCACGGGGCTCAGTTCGAGTACTTTGGCGTTGAAAATTGCAACTTGGTAATACATCGGCTCATCTTTGGTGAGTTTCAACACAAAGTCCTGATTGGAGATTAAACTTTCGAAAGCTAACATTTTGGCCATGTCCAAATCAACAATTCCAGGTGATTCTTCGACGGATTTGAACAGATAAGGAGGGGGAGTCTTGCTTTTACTTCGCAATGCCGGAAGCAGAAAAAAATCTCGCACTTCATGTCCTTTCATTCGAGTTTCGAGAGAGGACATGTCTTCAAGAAAAAATGCTTCCACGTTCGTTGCAATCACTTTGCCTTCAGAATCAGAATAAGTTCCATAGGCTCGCCTGGTTTGATAGGTCGGGATCTGAAGTTCGTGAGCCATATCATAGACAATAGATTCGCGGAAAGGCGAAAGCCCCCCGAGTAAACGTTGCATGGAAGAATAACCGGGTTTCATCGCACAATGAGTGCCGACTCCAACTGCTTTCTGGTTCTCAAAGGCTGTTCCCTTAACATCCGCTTTATTAAATTTGAGTTTTAATTTTGGAAACTCGCACTCATCTAGCTTCTGACTCGTATTGCCACGCAACTTCACTTCGACCGGAATCTGAACCAGCTTGCTTTTATTATTCTTGTAAACGATTGTGCCAGGAACCAAATACTCGAGAGTCTCCTCGGTTTTAGGCGAATTTGGAGCGAGCCTGTGGGTAAATAAAGTTTTGAAGTCTGCACTCAACGAAAAGCTCAGCGGGACTTTCTCTGCGAACAAATCAGCATCGGCAGCGACAGCCGCGGAACTTCCTAAGAAGCTCATAATGAGAGGCAAAATCAGCCGGCTTGCCACTGACTTTTGAATTCGATTTTCCATGCAATCACTCCTGGATGCTGACCAACCGTGCAGAGAGCATTCCAGCCTCAAATCGCTTCAGGTGATTTTTACTGCTTCGTATCTGTCACGACTCTAGCCAAGGTACAAAAATTGTGGGTTGACCGCCCCCCAAACAGACTGTAATGTCATTTCAATTCTTGTCGCGGGGTGGAGCAGTCTGGTAGCTCGTCGGGCTCATAACCCGAAGGTCGTAGGTTCAAATCCTGCCCCCGCAACCATT
>JAYTZS010000105.1:0-5616 GCA_043741885.1 Bdellovibrio sp.
TTTTTGTAGACGTTGCTAGCTTGAGCCTGGATCATCTAACCAAGGAGCAGTTTGAGACCTTGATGAAGACAACCAAAACGCGCTAATTGAAAGCGGGGATGGTGTGTTCTTCCTGTCTCAAAGTCCCTGGGGCTTTGAATGATCTTACGCATACTGATTTGTATTTTACCTCTAACTGGCTGGGGAGTTTCTTTGCAAGCCGCAGAAGCTCGCAATCGGGTGGAAGAGCTGTTCATTTGGAAGATATCGGATGAGCTCAAGCTCTCGGTACCGGAAGAAAAATCTTTTTCTAGTTTAATCCGAGAACTCAACAGCCGCCGCAGCAATTTGAATGATCAACTGCAAAAAAATTTGAAAAAAATGAGTCTTCCAGGTTCTACAAAAGAAAAAGAAAAAATTCTCAATGTGCAACGAAAGTTAATTAAGATTTACAATGATCTTTCCATCGAAGAGTTGGACAAAATTCAAAAGCTGTTTGGAAGCCAAAGAACGGCCGAGTATTTAGTCATGAAAAACGATCTGACCTCAAAGGTAAAAAATCTTCTAGCTTCTCCAGAAAAGCAACCTCTAGAAGATAAACTCCCGCCGCCTCAAGTGATCGAAGAAAAGTAGAAAACTAAATCTTAGGTCGCCGGAACGATCAGTTTCTTCAGATCTTCTTCTGGATTTTTAGAATCTTGCAATGTTTTGCACAGCTCAAGAAATCGTGGAAAATCACTCCCAGTCTGCTGATAAACTTTCTCAAAATCACCTAAGTCCTGCATGTAAGTTTTGTACATCAGTAATCGAGCGTTGTTCAGAGTGATTTCCGGGAAACGACTGTAATATTTTGACTTCAGTTGAGCTTCGACTTTCTCTTGAAAGCGGATTTGGATTTGATGAATTCTGGAGGCGCGAATAGCTTCATTTTTTTCAGGTTGTTGTTTGTACCACTGTTCTAGATCAGCAATTTCTTTTGAAATAAATAGAGAAAAAATCTTATCGTCTTCATTTTCGGCATGAGCTTTTTTCAAGTTTTCCGAGTCCGCCCCTTCTGACTTCAAGTAAAACAGCTCCATTCCTTTGGCACCCAAAAAAACAGCGAGACGCTCATTGAAATCAGCTGAATTCTTAATGTACAAAGTTGCATGCACCGTCTCGTGAATCAAAGTGTTCACAAGTTCGGTTTCAGAATAAGAAAGCATCGAGGAAAGCAGGGGGTCCCGGAACCAACCCAATGTGCTGTAGGCCGAAACACCCCTCATATAGGTGTCGAGGTCCTTGGCTTTCAGTGAGAGCTCTTCTTGCTTTGCATCGTCTTCGTTAAAAAAACCTTTGTAGGGAACTTGGCCAACGAAGGGGAAACTCCACAGAAAGGGTCCCAATTGCCATTTTTGCGCTGCACTGACTACATAGGTCACATAGGGTCTATCGAGCTGAACGAAGCTTGTGTAATTCTGAGTCTGTCTCAGATGCAAGTCAGATTCGGCAAACTCGCGAACCTTTTGTGACAGAAGTAACTTCTTTTTTTGCACCTCAGTCAACTTGGGGTCTTGCAAAGCCTTCTCGATCGGAACTCGAGAATTGAGCATTGACAGCTGACTGTAGGCGCTCTTCAAATAATAAGTCACTTGGCAGCCCGACAAAGCAAAGGCGCAGAAAGCCAGCGCAAAAATTCTTAAAACATCCATGAGACGCCCGCTCGTCCTGTGATATCGGTGACTTTGGTGTCGTTGTTCACAGGTGTTTGAATGGCATCATAACTGGTGCGAATTGCAAATGCGTCTGTGAGGAAAAACTTGAAGCCAACACCGTAGCTCGGAGAAAGGCCGGCGTAAGTGATTTCCCAGGGGTTGCCGTTATTTGTATCCGCTACAACTTGTTTGACTCGAACATAGGCACCGCCACCTTTGATGAACGGCTGAAAAATAGCTTTTCGATCTGCCAAAATATAAATTAGATCCGCACCGTAGACATCTGAGAATTGAGTGGTCGTTCGAAGGAAGGAATCGACTGTGGCCGGCTGGCGCTCTTTTTTCACGTATAAACTATTGGTGTAGCTAATCTCAAGTGCGACCTGTTCCCAAAAATAGAACGACAGGGATCCCGTGCTTGATTGTTGTTCCGTGGTGTTGTCAGCATCAAATGCGGATTTTTTATAGTTGTAACTGATCCCCAGCTCCGTGTTGATCGCCAAGGCAGGGAACGCGGACATAGAAGCTAAAAGCAAAAGAGCGAGCTTAAGAAATTGTTTTCTCATGCACTTATTTTATCACTGAATAATTGCTGAGAGAGAGCCGGGAATCACTCGCTGGACTTCACTAAGACTTTGGGCTCGTAGTGAACTTCGAATCCATATTTTAAATGAATCAGACCATCGGCTTCGACTATTTCTTTAGGAGGATTCGGGAAAAGTCGAGCTTGGACGAAAGACTGAATAGCTGCTTGATCAAAGCCGCGAATACCTGATTCTTTCATCAAATGCGCCGAGTGAAACTCGCCATTGGGTTTCAACCAGATCTCGAGATTGGTCATCCAATTGCCAGAGACAGTGCGTCCTAATCTCTCGGGCGGAGTCCGATCCAAAGCGACTCGCACTGCATTTTCCCAACGGTAGCGAATCAGCTCTTCAATTCTCGAGTAAAAAGAATAATACAAATAACGGTCCGTGTTCAATGCGGTCAAAGAGCCGACAGCCAGATCTTGTGGCAAAGCTTCGCCAACCGTGGAAAGGCCTCGCTCCATTTGTCGATCTTGCAGCCTGCTCGGCAAAGTTCGGTACTGGGGAGTGAATGCATCGAGCCCGCCTTTTTTCCGAGGGTTCGAGTGAGAAGCTTGCTTAGGCCGAGCAGGCGAAGGCAAAGGCAAAGGCGGAGCTGCAGGCGGAATTGAAGTTGGCTGCACTTCTTCGTTTGTGCGGTTTTTGGTCATTCCAGTAAGCGGAGCTCTTGTCTGTTGATTCACTCGTTGCTGCTGAGCCGAAAGAAAGGCCAGCGGATCTTCCGAGTCGGGAGCTTTCAAATTATCGGGCACGATCGATTCGCGGACGATTTGCTTTTGCTTTGTCTCATTTTGAGGCAACTTTTTGTCGTCGGCTACAGGTTCATCTTTGATTTCGATTTCGATGCTTTTTGCTTCCAGACGAGCGGCTAGCTGGGGTGCGAATTGGGCACTCCACAACAAAATAAAATGGATTAAAAGACTGAGGATAATCCCTTGTAATACTCGCATCTTGCGCTCCAATTTAAGACGCTTTGCCCCGTCCAGCAACTCCTAACGACTAAAGATGAAACATTTTCGTCCGATAAGAAAAGGGTCCGGGGGGGCACGAATGGGGAATGTCATTGAATTCAAGGCACGCACTGAATCTCAGAAAAACAAGCACCAGAACACTTCAGACACAGGCGCATCGGTCGTCAGCATCACGGAGCTTCGAAAAGACGTTGTCACCGAAGATCGACGCAAGGTTCGCCGAACCATTCTAACCGAGTTTATAGCTGTTCACACTGTTGTTCCCAACATGGGTTTAATGAAAGTGGCCTTGTTTAACATAGATGAAAATGGTTTGGCTTTCGACATTGACTTCAAAAAAGGTCATTTCCAAGCCGGCGAAGAAGTGGCGATGCGAGTGTACTTGAATCACCAAACTTACTTTTCATTTATTGTAAAAATCAAACACATCACTGATGTCGCCGATGAAGAGGTTCACCGTCATGGTTGCTCCTTCATGCGTGAAACCATCAACGATGTTGCGCTCCATCATTTCGTAAAATTCGTCGAAACGGTCAGTGCTTCTCTCAAGCATGACAATGGTGACGTTACAGTTTCAAACATCAATTCCTAATGGACAGAAACCTTCACATGTTGTCGAATGGACATAAGCCTAGCTCATGACGAGTTGGGCTCTTCAACATGGAGGGCTTCGCTTTGTCTAAAGAAACTGGATCACCGGCTGTGTCCAAAAGTAAGCGTCGTAAAATTGTCATCGACACCAATGTCATTCTGTTCGATGCCCTCGCCATCATGAAATTCCAAGAAGCAGACATTCACATTCCGATTTCGGTCATTGAAGAAGTAGATCGATTCAAACGCGATCCGGGTGAGAATGGGCGGAATGCTCGTCAATTTTCTCGGTTTATCGACGTGCTCAGAGAAAAAGGTTCTCTGGCTGAAGGAGTTCCACTTGATAACAGCACCAGCGTTCTGCACATCAATGTGGAATTCACTGTCAGCGGACTTCCTTCTGAATTGGATCCAACCAAAGCGGACAACCGAATTTTAGGAACTGCGATCTTTTTACAAAAACAATTCCCGCGAATCAAAGTAGAGTTGGTCACAAAAGATATCAATCTAAGGATCAAAGCTGATGTCTTGGGAATCGTCGCAAAAGACTACGAACCAGAAGGATCTTCAGACGAAGATCTTTATGAGGGTTACCAAGAGATCACTGTTTCCACAGCTCAGATTGATCAATTCTACAGAGACAAAAGATTCACGCCAGATGTGAAATTGCTGGGAAACCAGTATGTGATTTTAAAAGATGCGACAAATCCAAATCACAGTGCGATTGGCCGGTATTCCTTTGCTGAGAAAGCGATCGTGCCTTTGGTGGCTAGCACTCAAAGTATTTGGGGAATCAATCCACGCAATGTGGAGCAGTCTTTTGCTATGGACTGCCTTTTGAATGACGAGATTCTCTTTGTCTCTCTGGTTGGGAAAGCCGGAACTGGAAAGACTTTGCTGGCGATTGCGGCAGGGCTTCACAAAACTTTGGATGAGGGTCATTTTCAGCGCTTGCTGGTCAGCCGTCCAATTTTTCCAATGGGCCGAGACATCGGATATTTACCGGGAGATATCGAGCAGAAATTGAATCCTTGGATGCAGCCTATTTTTGATAACGTCGAATTTTTAATGGGCGCTGATAAAAAAGCAGCCGGCCGCGCTCAAGAGTTGATCAATCAGGGGATGTTGAATATTGAACCTCTGACCTACATTCGCGGCCGAAGCATTCCAAAGCAGTATTTGATTGTCGATGAAGCACAGAATCTGACTCCGCATGAGATCAAAACGATTATCACTCGGGCAGGGATGGGAACCAAAGTGGTTCTGACTGGTGACGTTTATCAAATCGACAACCCGTATGTGGACTCGGCAAACAGTGGATTGACCTATGCAGTCGAGAAATTCAAAGGCCATCCGATTGCGGCGCATGTCACGCTGACTAAAGGAGAGCGATCGGAGCTTGCCGAACTGGCTGCGAATATACTCTAATATCGCACTCGGAGGCTATTGATGAGTGCTTTTAAAGTCGGCGATCGAAAGAGTATCAGCGTGCAGGTCACAGACAAAATGGTTCGCCAGTTTGCTGAGATGTCGGGTGACTTCAATCCGATTCATTTGGATGACGATTACGCCAAAGGCACTCGGTTTGGACGTCGGATTGCGCATGGAATGATTTGCGGTGCTCTGATTTCTCGCACTCTAGCAATGGAGTTAGGTACCGGCGGAATTTATCTCTCTCAAACTCTTAAGTTTTTGCATCCGGTTTTTATCGATGACACTTTGACCATCGAGCTGCATGTGGCCTCTTTGCGAGCTGAAAAGGGCATCGCTTCCATCGAAACCACAGTGAAAAAA
>JAYTZS010000106.1:0-15059 GCA_043741885.1 Bdellovibrio sp.
TCAGAATCCAGCAAGTGGTATTTGCCCGGGATCTTGACCGGTCTCGGAATTACCATGAAACATTTGTTGAAGAATCTATTTAACAAAAAACAAATGCTCACTTTGAATTATCCAGAAGAGAAGTTCGAATACTCTCCAAGATTCAAAGGAAACCATGTTCTCACTGTGAAAAAAGACGGATCACTTCGTTGCACAGCTTGCATGTTGTGCGCAACCAATTGCCCAGCCGAATGCATTTCCATTGTGGCCAGTGAGCATGAAGATCCATCGGTCGAAAAATACCCAGTGAAATATGAAATCGATATTCTTCGCTGCGTCTTTTGTGGATTCTGCGAAGAAGCCTGTCCGGTAGATGCCATTCGAATGGGCCCCGAGTGGCAGACTCCAGGAGTGAACGGAGCTAATTTTCATTATGGAATCGAGCAACTGGCTTATCGCCCTCAACTAAAAGGTGGGATTCAATCCATCCTTGATGATGAAGAGCGAAACCGCGCGGGGATCTAGAGTTGAAACTTAATTTCACATTTATCTCTTCGGATTGCACATCAAATTGATCACTTGCATGAAAGCCGATTGATTGGGAATACTTCCCCCTTTGGCTTCAGTTCTAGAAAAAATTCGAAGCAAACCGCGGGCTTCTACACAACTTGACTCTGTAGCAATTTGATCATTGGCATTCACTCTTAAAAGTGAGATCGCGGTCAAGCCCAGCATCAAGTCATCAGCTCTATCATAAGCTTCATCATGAATTGAATCTGTTTTTGGATCGCGTTTCTCGGTCTCTAAAATCTGTTTTATTTCCAATTCCAACTTGGACTTTTCAACATTCAGAACTTTGATTTGAAGCTGCAGCGAATTGTCTTTACTTGGCACTAGAAGACTCGCGGCCAGCGCATTAACTTTGCTTTGCACAGAACTGAGCGCATCTAACGTCTCGTCAGCTTGCGCAGCCCAACTGCAAAAGCTGAGAGCCAGTGAAAGAGCGAATGGAATTAATTTACCAAACATGATGTTAGCTCCAGGTTGCTCACTTTGTTTTGAATATTGGAAAAGAATGCTTTGTTTTCATGAGTGGGCATGTATTTTTTCAAGCTGTCCAGAAAATGATCAACGTCTAATTTGCTCTGTAAAATTTTTCCTTGGCGAACCGACTCTCGCAGCATCCTTTGGAGCGCACCCTGCATTCCACCCGGACCCGTATTGTGAGCCCAAGCTGCTAAGGAAAATTTCAGTCGGGCTGCTTGTTCGGCGGATAGCTTGCTAACCAAGCCTATAAAAGTTTGGCTTTTGAAATAAGCTGAGTCTAATGAACTTGCCATCAAGTTTTGATAAGCAAAAGTGTAGGCAATATTTTTCAGCGGATTGTCTTTGGAAACCGCAATCCGATCACAGGTGTTTGTCGCGCTCATTGGTGTCTCTAAGGCCTTAGCCAAAACTTGAGAACACAAGGGGTTGGAGCTTGCGGCCAATTGGCTTCGAATATTTTTCAATTGGCCATTGATCGCACTGATAGCTTGACCAGTGAACTGTCCGGGACCGCCGGCATTGGTCTGACTAAGCACGTTCACATGCATTCCAGATTCTTGAGCCATTAAAGAAAAGATGGAAAGAGCCATTTGCTTCTTAGAACTGTCACTGTAGCCCCGAAGGGAGCCAAAGCAATCAGCAGCTAAATTAAAAGATTTGGACGTAATGTTGACATAATTTTCTGAAACGCAGGCTTTGGCCTTTTTTGTTTGAACATTTGAAGCCGAGTCACAAGTTTTATATCGACCGCCGCCGCCGTTGGTGACCAAGTTTCTCTGGATGCATTGAGTGCGAATAATTTCTTTCTGAGGACTTTGGAAAAATCCCAAATTTCCCTTCATCACATCGGCAAACGCTGGTTCAAGATAACCATTCGTCGAATCACACTTCTGATAAACCGCAATACGAGCATTGCATTTTCCATCTGAACAACCAGGAGTGGGTGCAGCTTGAGCTCCGGATAAAATTTCTGGGGATTTTTGATTGAACTGAGCAATCTGACCGATTGTCAGATTGGCGACTGCATTCGCGGTCGCTACTGCATCGACCGTCTCATTTGCAGCAGGCTTTGACGTTCTTTGAACTACAGCTTTTTTATCCGGTGTCACAGGTTTCGCAATTACCGCTTGAGGCGCAACGTTTTTTTCCACGATGGCAGAGACAGACCGGGTCGTCACTGCAGCTGCTGCCGATTGCGGGTCATTGACTACTGCCAGATGAGCCGCTTGTGCCGAGGGTGCTGCATGAGCAACATCTTTCACATCAGCGGGTTTTTCAGCAGCCCAGGCTTGGAGAATTTTTTCTTTTTCGGCTGGATCTTTTGCTACCGAGTACAAAGTCATATTTGGGTTGTTGACGTTGTAATAAACCCAGACACATTTTGTTTGATCATTTGAGGTTTCGGATCCCTGGACCTCCAAGCACATTCCGTAATTCTTGCTTTCGGTGAAAAACTTTGTTTCTTTGATCAAAGCACGAGTGCCAGGTTTTAGACTTTTAATTATATTTTTTTTGTCGCTTGCGCGGAAATGGGCAGTGTTACGGCCATGGAGAAAGCCCTTCAGTTCAATCAGATCGTCCTTTTGTGGACCTGTAAAGGCAGCTAAGCTGACTGTCAGTCCCAGAAGTGTTAGTTTTTTAAAGGGCAAGCCTGTGAATCTCATGAAGTCTCCCTGCACTTCACTAGAGCAAGGGAGCTGCCAACGATTGGCCTGGAGATACTGAGACTTATTGATGACTTAGCAAATCGATTTGGGCGTGATTTCAGCTCAAATGACCTTTGTGTTTGGCAGCCGACTAAACTTTCAACAATCTCAACTTGTCTCAATTTGAGACATTCGTGCTAGAATCGCCGAATGAAAGTTGATCTCTCTACCTTTGAAACTTGGGAGCATTTAAATTCGGCTGTTGCAGCCGAGTTGAAAGTCCCATCTGATATCACGGTTCGTTGTTATCCAGGGCTTCCCGCTGCTATCTTTGAAATGGTCCAATCGACAGCGCAATTTTACAGTCATAAACGAAGTATCGCTCTGGTCTCCGGACAAACACCACACCTGCAATCGATACTGCCTTATTTGTACAAAGAAGGTTATGAAGTGCAAATTCAGCCAGATGGAGTGCCAGTCTCAGAATGGCTTTCGGGTTTGAAAAAAGACACTTGCTTTGCAGTCTTTTGCGAAGATCATCCGGTGACGGCTCAGCTGTATCCAGTCGATGAGATTGAAAATTTCTTGAATGAGAAAAAGATTTTCAGCTTTCGAATTTCACATCACAACCACCTGTTCCGTTCGGTCGACCTCCTGCCTTACTCGGCTCGGATCTGTTCCTTTGATCCGCAGACAGCTGTTGTGATGATGGGAGTCCGGCAAAAAGCTGCGCCCTTGCTTGCGCCTTTTCTTGCTTGGAATAAGATTCAGTTTCTGCAAACTGTGCAAAAGGTTCGAGACCGATCTTGGGAAAATCAATCAGCCATTGAAAGCTTCGAAAGCCATCTGCCCTCAGGCTTTCAACCCTTGTTTGAGAGTGGCGTTGCTCGATGTTTTGACCGAGCTTTGATTTTTTCTGATTTAGCTGGCGGTCAGGCCCTGCAGTCTCGTTTGGCTGCTTTTCTGAATCACACTTTGCAGGGTCCCTCTTGGGAGACTCACATTGAGACGACTCATTTGTGTCGCTGGGGAGGGGTCAAGAGTTATGATCTTTGGTGGAAGTCACGGCCTTCCGAAGATGTGCTGAGAGGACTTTTGATTTTATCCGTGGAATTGCTCAAAGTTCCCGAGCTTCGCTTATCTCTGCAGGGAGCTCTAAAGAAAGCTTTTCAGGAGTGTCAGCTTGTCCAATTCAACTAAATCTAAAATTCTGATTCTGCGAGCGATTAAATATGGCGAAGCCGATCTGATCTTGCAAGCGCTCACCAGTGGCGGCGAAAAGATTTCGTTGCTTGCAAGAGGGGCTGTGAAGTCAAAGAAAAGATTTTCAGGCGGAGTCCTGGAGCCGACTCACTTTGTTGAAGTCCGCTATAAAAACCCGGTGTCCGAAAATAAAATTGCAACCTTGGAAGAAGCGACTTTAATTAATGGCTTTGAAAAACTCCGGACTAGTTATGAGAAAGTAGAGGCTGCCTTTTACGTGCTTGAGTGCTTGTCAAAGGTTTCACAAGAAGGGGACGCCGTCTCAGATGGATTGTTCAATTTGGCTGGCCATAGTTTGAAATCTTTAGAGAAAGCCAACGATCTCAAATTGTTTCGCCTGCATTTCTGTTTGAAGTTGCTTTTCCAGCAGGGGGTTCTAGAGCCCGAATCTTGGATGGGAATTTATCTTAAAAGTTCGATGGCAGAGCACGAAAAAATCGAGGGTCACGAGGACCCGCAAAAAGATTTGCATCTCTTCTGGAGCGAAGGACAAATCAAAGAGTACTTGTCTACAGGAAACCTGTCCAACTGAGTGAGGTCATGATCAAGTATTTGTTGTAATCGGAGTCAGGCAAAGTCGACGAATTGTTAGTGTACACTCCCGTCAAAGTCCCAGATAAGCTTGGGCTAAACGGCTTTCGCAGAGCCAAGGTCAAGGAAGTGTCATTGTCCTTCCGGCCAATCACATGCCGGCTGTAATTGGCATTGTAGAAGCCCAGGCGAGCTGTCCAGATGGTATCCCATTTCCAAGGTGCAAAATACGTCGCAGCTATGTCCAGTCGATTGTAGGTTGAATTGCTCCCAGCTGCTGAATTCTGAGCTGCGCCCAGTTCGCCCACCCAGGCTTCGGTTTTCTTGGAATCCTGAAAGAAAGTCTGAATGGTGCCCAAGCTCACTTTCGTAGCCGATTGATCGTCATCGCCCGAAGAAGAAAGCAAGGAGCGATCTCTTCTAAGCTCTCCAGTGTAAGTGGCAAACCAAGTTTCTTTCATCACAAAAGTATGATCAGTTTTCAAAACTGTCGAGCTGACAATGGCTTCCCGTGCGCCGACTTGATCCACGTTCACCTGAATTTGCTCAACTCCGGGAGACACAGTCATCTGATAAGCTTTTCCAAAGGCCAGGCCTTTGTAGCGGTAGGGAAGATACAGGCTCAACAAAAGAGGATCGGTGTTTTGGAAATTACTTGCAGCTTTGAAGTTCTTGTCTGTCGAGTACATATCGCTTGCAGTGAGAACCGCTGAAAGCTCGTGGTTCACAGTGTAGAGGGGCCGATATTCAAGATACCCACCGTAACTCCAGCGAAATCCATCCAGATCCGTCGGCTGATTCAGTTGAGAATTGGCAACAGACAAAATATTCGAATCATATACTAGGCCTAAGTTGAAATTTGCAATGAAATGTTTTGATTGTTCTTTTTTGAACACCAAGATATTGGCAATCTGCTCAATGTAAGCTTCGGATTGCTTGTCCAAATTCGGATCTTCTGATTGGTCCACAGTGTATTCAAAGTAAGTTTTAGCCTTTTCAAAATTTTCTTTCTGGTAGGAGAGCACTCCAGCGAAAAAAGAGGCAGACGGCGCAAGAACTTTGTCCTTCTTGTTTTTAACAGATTCGAAAAGGGCCAGGGCGGCATCGAATTCTTTTAATTTCATAAGATTCAAGCCAACATAATAATCTCTCTCGATAAGATTGATTGTGTTGCCCTGGGCGAGAGCCAGATTGGCGAGAGACTGATTGTACTTTTCATTTTTGTACAAGGTCACTCCGTACTGGTAGTAAAAAGTATTGTTGCGCGGATCCAGCTCTGTGGCTTTCGCAAAATCAGTTTCTGCTTCGACAAAATGACCAGTTTTATAATTTTCAAGCGCTTTTTCGCCGAGCTTTTGCGCTTCAGCTTTTCGGAGGCTTCTTTCTTTCTGCGCCATCTGATCCTGTCGCTTGCGCAAATTCTCTTGACGGATTTTTTCCTGAGCTTCGAGCTTTTTTCGTTCTTCTTCCTGCAAAGTTAAAGCTTCAATTTCTTTTTTCTTTTCCATTTCTTGAGCCGCATGAGCCTGAGCTTCTAAAGCTGGCCGGCCGACTGGAGAATCAATTGCAATTCGGCTATTGCGATAAGCTTCAAATGCAGTCATCGCCTGTTCTTTGGTATCAAAAACTTCAATCACTTGAGCTGATTTGGAATTCGAATGGAAAAAGAAAGGTTTCCTGAGAAGAATGCCTTCTCGAATCATTTGGTCGATCTTTTTTATCTGTTCAGAGCCTTTCGTCAGATCTTGTGGTGGGATGTAAACTTCAGGAATGATTTCAGTGTCTCCCCAGGAAATCGTATACTGGCCAACAAAAACAGAAGTGTTCGGCCCAGTTTCCTCTACCTGAATTGTCACTAGTCTTTTCGAATTCGCATCTCTCAGAACGAAAGCTGCAGAATCTTCAGTGGAAGAACTCCGATTCCAAGATTTAGATTCATAAACGAAACGGATGGGTTTGGAGGTGTCGACTCGAGCTTGAGTCTGAGCAGAGGTTTGAGCAAAAGCAAAAGACAGCGACACGCTGAAAACAGCAAAAAGAAGCAATCGAAGCACAATGATCTCCTGATGAGTGGTTCTGTGCTTCGATTATACTCAGAGGTTTATTTGGGCGCCAAAATAATTTGTACTTTTGATTTCTGATTGTTCTGAATAGCATCATTCAAAAAAGTACTTGGTGGCGGAGCCATAAAATTCAATCCCGATGGAGCCAGTCCAGCCGGAAGGGAGACGGCCGGAGAATTTGCTATCGGAGCTGTACCTAAGTCTGCACTGTCAGTCATAGAAACTGTTGTGTTGGCCGGCGCACGTGGTTCATTGGGTTCAGAAGTAGAAGTAGAAGTTGAATTAGAATTAGAAGGTGACGTGGTCGACTCCTTTTTGTCCACCTCTACTTCTTTCGCATTGAGCTTGTCTTTTTCTTTGTCTTTTCGATTTTCTGATTCTTTTCCACTTTCCTTTGCGTTTTCTTTTTCCTTGGCTTGTTCCTTGTCCTTATCGCCAGCGCCGACTTTTTTATTTTCTTCTGATTTGCCGTTGTTCAACGCTGAGTCAGCTTTGGTCTCAGAGTTCGCTTTGTTCAGATCTTCTTTAGGCATATTTTTGGGTGGCTCTGGAGGAGTGCCTTGACCGACCGTCGTCGTCTGGCCAGGGCGAACAAAAACCGGGTTCTGGATGCGTCCCCCTGGTCCTGCTTGTCCAAAGGCCACAGTTCCCGAGAAAGTGATCACTTGGGAAATTTTATTGACTGGATTGTAGGAAGTAATGAAATCAGTGCCGCGAACTCCAGCCACGGCCGAAGGAGTCTTCACATTGAACTTGCTTTTTTCGCCGTCATATTTTTGCTCAACACCGGCGCGAAGTTTCCCATAGACAACATTCAGCTCAACATTTTTTTTGTCTTTGCCATCGTTCTCATATTTTTCAATCACGACTTTGGAGTCCGGAGAAATATTCAACACGTTTTTATCTGCCATAACAATTTTCGCCCGTGAATCCGCTCCAGCTGTGACGGTGTCGCCCGCGGCTACTTTTTTGCCGACTTTGCCGCTGTCGGCTTTTCCATCTTTGCCGGTAATTTTCACATCGCCCTTGACTACCATCATGACCCCGGAAACTTCCTGGGCGTGGGCAGGGGCTGTGAGCAAGCAAAGTGCAAGGCAAGCACTGGTTAGCCAAATAGAGAAATTAGGAAATTTAAAAATCGAGTTCAAGGGAACTCCTTTGGTTGAAATCGCATATCAAGAAATCGGCAGTTTGGCCTACAAACTTGATTTTTTCTGAGCTTTATTGAGGACTTCAGTGCTCGGTGAATCAGACTGAGGCTTTAAACTTAAGATTGGATCACAAGTCCAGCGTCTCATTTTGGAAAAGGTTTTTTGTGACCAAAGGGATGATGAGTTTCCAAGGTTCTCGCTAGCTGATCGACTCCTAAGTGAGTGTATTTTTCTGTGGCCTGCAAGCTTTCATGACCCAACAGCTCTTGCAAAGTTCGAAGGTTGGCTCCGCTGGCTAGCAAGTGAGTTGCAAAGCTGTGCCTCAAAGCATGCGGGTGAATGGGCCTGAGAAGTCCTGCCCGAGCGCCGCGATTGCGAATCCAATCATAGGCTTTGCGAGTGGTCAGACCTTGGGCTCCCCAAACGGAGCTATCCGTGCGATCAGATTTCAATCGAAGCAAAACATCTCTTACAGTTTTTGGGAACGCCACAAGCCGCTCCTTGTTTCCTTTTCCACGAATTCGCAGAACTCGTTGATCGAGGTCAACTTCACTCCATTTCAACTGACACGCTTCACTGATTCGAAGTCCTGTTCCATAGAGAAGAAGAAATAAAAGTTTCTCGAGATCTTTGCTTCCTTTTTCATTTTCAAAAGACTGTAGAACAGATAAAATTTCATCGACTGAGAGGAAATGTGGAATCTTTTTTGGAACTTTTGGACTGTGAATCTGTGAAGCCAGATCTTGTTCGATCCATTGTTCTTGAAACAAATAGCCAAAAAAGGATTTCAATGTTGATGACTTCCGATTGCGCGAAGCTGGACTGAGGGGACTCCAACGTGCCATAGCCAAACGAGCTTGATTGAGCAGTTCAGTTTCAGAGAGAATTTGTAAATTTTTCTGGCTGTCGTTCAGTCGGTTGAAGGCCTGTTTAAGGTCAAGCTTGTAGGCTTTTAAAGTCAGCACCGAAGATGTCTCAATATTCTCCATGTATTTCAAGAACTTAAGGATACAATCAGAAAGATTGAGCTGGCTCACTTGGTCTCCTTTTTTCTCAGGAGTATTTTAATGCAATGCAATATTTTCCTTGCGTTATAGGCATAAATTACATATAACTCACTGCGTAGCAAGCGTCTGGAGTCGTGAGATTGGGTCAAAGCGTGGGGGCACGCTGAGAGACGTTGGTTAGAAATTGAACCTCGTAAAGGAAGGTAGAACCTATGTCGAACGATATGAATTCCCCCATTTTGCCCGCGCCAACCAACACGCGCCAAGTGATGTGGCAAACACCCACTCAGAAAATTGTCGAGCAAAAGACAGTGATCTACAAGTCAGACGTCATGGTTCAGCTGATGAGAATGGTTGAGCGAGTTGCTGCATCGAATGCCAATATTTTGGTTCTTGGCGAGTCCGGAACTGGTAAAGAGCTGATCGCTCATTGCATTCATGAAAAATCAAACCGCCGAAACAAGCCTTTCGTCGCAATCAACTGCGGGGCGCTTCGCGAATCTCTTCTTGAGAGCGAACTTTTTGGTCACGAAAAAGGTTCCTTCACTGGAGCCTATACAAAGAAGTTAGGTTTGGCTGAAGCAGCTAGCGGTGGAACTTTGTTCCTAGATGAAATCGGAGAGCTCTCTCCGGCCATTCAAGCAAAGCTCTTGCGCTTTTTGCAAGAAGGAGAAATTTACCGAGTCGGTGGAAAAGATCCAATCAAAGTGGATATCCGTTTGATCTGTGCAACCAATCGAGATTTGGAAAAAGAAGTTCAAGTTCAAAATTTCCGAGAGGATCTTTACTATCGGATCAACACCATCGTTGCGACTGTGCCCCCACTTCGCCGCCGCCGAGAAGACATTCCAGCTTTGATTAATCACTTTTTGTCTTCGAATGATCACGCCTATTTAAACCGTGGTCGTCAAATGGACGAAGAAGCAATGAAGTTAATGATGAACTATGATTGGCCAGGCAACATCCGGGAATTGCAAAATGCCTGTGAGCGTTTGCAGATTTTGTGTGAAGGTCACTTGATCATGCTCAATGATATTCCTGACAACATTCGCACTCCTGAGCGAAGAGACGAAACTTCAGCGTATGATCCAACAATCACTTTAGGTGAATTGGAAAAGCGTTACATTCTGAAAGGTTTAGCACATTTTGATGGCAACAAAACTCAAGCGGCCAATGCTTTGGGAATCACCATCAAGACTTTGTACAATAAGCTGCATGAGTATGGTGAGTTTGAAAAATTCGCTGTTCACCAAAAGCCAGTGAAAGCTGAATCCGTTTAAGCTTTTCAGCACTTTTTCAGTACTGTCCCACCCCTCTGATAAACAAAACCCAGCTTTCAAAGCTGGGTTTTGCTTACCAGAAAGTCTTCAAACAATCTTCAAACAGGACGATCAACGCTCTTGGCAATGATTCCTTTAGAAGAGATTTCTAGAAGTAACCTTCGTCATCGCCGTCAACTTCGTCTTCTTCCGTGTCATCTTCGTCGTCTTCCAATTTTTCGAAAGGCTCATCCTTTTTTTCTTCAGGGTCTTCCCATCCATCTTCACCTTCGACCGGCAGAGCATCTGCTTCAACTTCTTCGATCACATCCAATTCACCAAAGTCGTCCATTTCGTCAGACAGTGGGCCATGTTGATAGGCTGCAGATCCAGCAGAAGCTTTTCCAACAGCTTTGGCTTTCGGCGAAGCTGGCTTTTTAGTTTCTTTAGCCGATTTTACAGCTGCTGGCTTCTCTGCTTTTTTTGCAGAGGATTTCGCAGATGTCTTGTTTGCAGCTTTTGGGGCGGTTTTCTTTGTGGCTTTTTTGTCAGCTGCTTTTTTTGCACTTATTTTAGCACCAGCTTTTTTAGCTGTTGTCTTTTTAGTCGCCGTTTTTTTCGCAAACGTCTGTTTAGCGCCAGACTTCTTAGCGGCTGTCTTTTTTGCTTTGGCAGGGGCTGCTTTTTGAGCTGCCTTCTTTGCGACCTTTTTTTTCTTAGCCATGAAAACTCCCTGAATCATCATTGTTTGAGACTTAAAATCTCTCACAGGTTAGCGATAATTCGGGGATTCTGTAAACCACTTTATACTTAATTTCACCGAGCTACCAGCGGATCAAGTCATCAATGGCTCGGGCCAAATCTCCAGGAAGCTGAGCTGCGAGATACATTCCCCCCATAAAGTTGGGTTTCGGCAGCACATAACCGATTGCGCCAATGATCTTGGTTTTGCTGGTATTTTTAACCGGACCAATCCAGCCCATGGGAATGCCCATATCAGGCAATTCTACGAACGCTGCGGCAATATCCACTCCGACATAGACATGGATTCGGTAGTTTTGCATCTGAGGAAAATCAATCGCAAAGCCTGGCAATTCACCTGCTGGAACAAATGGCAGATCATCTCCGCTTGGCAGTCGTTCGTTGGCAGCGAAAGCTCCTTGTCGGATGAGAAGTTTCAGTGGGATACTGATAGCCACCGACTGTTCACCTTGAGAGTTCGTCGAGCTGGTCAAAAAAGCACCAGCAAGTTCTGGGATAGGCACAGGAGCGAGGTTTGGGATTAACATCGGAATCGGCAGAACTAAAAGTAAAGACTGATTTATTTTGTCGATGTAAACAACCAGGTGGCCATCATTGCTGCCACCACTTTGAAAGCCATTCATCTCAACTTTGTCCCAGGTTATAGGTAAACTTCCTGTCGGCGGAGCGCCACTGGAGTTTTGGTCTGAACTGCTTTTCTTGGAAGTTACAACGTCCAAAAGACCAAATCCATTTTTGCCTCCACAGGCAGTAAGACCCAGGGCAGTCGTCAGTAGTGTTGCACAAAGTGTTTTCATCACAATCCTCCACTGAACTTATCGGTCTTTCAGCTAACAGCTTAATTGTAACTCATTGAATTTATTGCTTTAATTTGCCTAATAATGAACAACAATTGGTCACATCAACGACTCACCAAAACCGAAGTGACCGGTACCCCTTTTAAAAACTTGGGCTTGTACCCAAGCACAAGTAAAGTCGCGCCCAATTATTTCTGTACCACCCAGATTAGCTTCGCGACTTACGAAGACTAGTCTATATTCAAATATGAAGTGGGAGATACCCAAGCACCAACATAAACTAGAAAGCTCCCGGTGGATCAGCGAAAAAAACAAAACCCCAGTCCTGTGAAGACTGAGGTCTGATATTTTAGGTTGTCTAAAATTCTTAAGCTTAACCGATTAACTTCAGAGCCAATTGGTTGACTTGATTTGCTTGCGCCAAAGTCGCAGTACCGGCTTGCAACAAGATGTTATTTCGAGTCATTTCAGAAGAAGCCATTGCTACATCTGTGTCACGGATTCGTGAGTTAGATGCCGACATGTTCTCTTCCATTACTCCCAAGTTATCTACTGTGGAAGTCAGACGATTCTGGAGAGCGCCCAAGCTGGCGCGCATTCCATTCACTGAATTTTGAGCCGTGTCTAACTTTGTCAAAGCTGTCTGTGCGCCTTCCTTTGAAGTGTAGTCCAAATCAGCAAGGCCCAAAGAATCCAATTGAGCATTGTTCTCAGAAGCGTTGAAAGAGATACGATCTTCTTCACCGTTGTTGAACAGACCCACTTGGAAATCAAATTTCGGAGTTGAACCGTCCAAAAGATTTGTAGATCCCCACTTTGTTGACAGAGAAATACGTTGTACCTCCGCCTTTAACTGTTGAACCTCTTTATCAGCAAAGCCACGCTCTGTGCCGCCAACAGTGTCAGAAGCGGCCTGGATTCCCAATTCTCTCAGTCGAGTCACGATATTGCCGATTTCGTTCAAACCACCCTCTGCAGTTTGCACCATAGAGATACCATCGTTGGCATTTCGGTTGGCTTGTCGAGCTGAACGGATGCTGGCTTTCAAGCGCTCAGAAATCGCCAATCCAGCAGCATCATCAGCCGCGATATTGATTCGTGATCCTGAAGACAATTGACCCATTGATTTACTCAAAGCACGCTGACTGCCAACCAAGTTACGTTGTGCATTGATCGCTGCCATGTTTGTTGATACTCGCATTCCCATTTCACTATCCTCCGTTTAAAATTTATTTACTAACTTTTGTTTTTATTCATCCCAATTCCCTCCGTGTTACGATCTCTTGATTGAGCGGCTTCCTAGCCTAGGAGAACACTCCGGTTCTCCCTATTGGTGAATCGTGGCCTGACGATCCAAGATACTTGGCCTTAAACGTTTTCAACATTTAGTTCATCCGTGAATGCCTCCTTTCAGGTGATGAGAGAGTTGACCTTTAACTCTCTGGTTGATCCTTCAACCCTGTTGGTATCTTCAGAGCAATTCTCTGACACTGGACTGATCGACGGTTGAGACTGAAAATTGACAGGACATCAGTCCTGAATTGCAGGTATTTTGCATGAATTGGACTTTAGCCTGATCTAGGAAACCAGACAGAGGGAGGGGAATAAGCAAAAAGCCTCGACTTTGAGAGGGGGAAAACAAATCGAGTCCTGTCAGGAATCAAAAAATAAAAGTGATCAATCGATTTCGAGAAAGCGACAAAGCGCCATTTTTCCGCTGATTTCATAAGAATGAACCTGATATTCTCGGCGATGCCAGGCAGATTCGTAACCCAAAGTGCACTTTGCATTTTCTCGATCAAAGTGTGTGCAATCTTCACAGGCAGTGGGGAAATCGTACTTTAGATAATCTCTTGGATTGATCGGATCAAATTTAATCCCAGTGCGCAAACGCTTCGGAGTCTTGGCCCGAGGACTGATGCGAGATTTCAAATCTAAATTTTGCGCTTTGTTTACAGGGACCATGAATTGACTTTTTCCTCAGAGCGCCCATGATTACCACAAGCTCTTGAAACAGAAAAGGAACTTTGAAGCACCATGGCAGAAATTGATCAAATGACTCGGAAAAGCCAGGACGCCATGCAAGCCGCAGCTCAAATGGCAGAGAAAAGGGGACATCCCACAGTCGAACCGGAGCATCTTTTGGTGGCCTTGACTCAGCAAAGTGAAGGTGTCGTCCCTCGGTTGTTTGAGAAAATTGGAGCCTCACCTAAGACTTTAATGATTGATTTAGACACTCGAATGGAAAAGTTTCCTAAAGTCTCGGGGGGAAATACAAAAGTTGCGCCGAGCTCACGAATGATCAAAGTTTTCAACTCGTCTCAGGTCGAAGCCAGCCAAATGGGGGACGCTTACATTTCCACGGAACACTTTCTAATCGGCATCTTGAAGGCTGGGGACGGTGAGCTTATTTCGCTTCTGAAGAAAAACGATATCACTTTATCAAAGATCGAGAAGGCCATTATGGAAATGCGTGGAAATCAAAAAATCACTGACGATGAGCCCGAAAATAAATACGAAATTCTGACTAAATATGGACGAGATCTGACGGCCCTGGCGGCTGAAGGAAAATTGGACCCCGTGATTGGTCGAGACGAGGAGATCCGCAGGGTGATTCAAGTTCTCTCTCGACGCACCAAAAACAACCCTGTTCTCATCGGTGAGCCCGGGGTTGGAAAAACCGCAATAGCTGAAGGACTTGCGGTTCGAATACTCAAGCAGGACGTGCCGGAAAGTTTGATTGGCAAAAAATTAATGAGTTTAGATCTTGGATCCCTGGTTGCCGGAGCTAAGTACCGGGGAGAATTCGAGGACCGCCTAAAAGCGGTTATTAAAGAAGTTACTGGCAGTAACGGACAAATTATTTTATTTATCGATGAGCTTCACACTCTGGTCGGTGCCGGAAAAGCCGAAGGCGCCATGGATGCAGGTCAACTGCTCAAACCAGCTTTGGCTCGTGGTGAACTTCGCTGCATTGGCGCTACCACATTGGACGAGTACCGAAAATACATTGAAAAAGATGCTGCCTTGGAGCGCCGGTTCCAGCAGGTCATGGTAGATGAACCCTCAGTTGAAGATGCCATCACTATTTTGCGCGGTTTGAAAGAGAAATACGAAGTCCATCACGGAGTCCGCATCACCGACAGCGCTTTAGTTGCTGCAGTGAAACTTTCCCACCGCTATATTACGTCTCGGTTTTTGCCAGACAAAGCTATCGATCTCATTGATGAAGCTGCAAGTAAAATGAGTATTGAAATCGGCAGTGTCCCTGAGGAAGTCGATGAAATCGAGCGAAAGCTCATGCAATTGCGAGTCGAGAAAGAAGCTCTGAAAAAAGAAAAAGATATCCAGGCCAAAGAGCGAATTTCCTCCATCGACAAAGAGATTCAAGAGCTTCAAGCCAAGAATCAGTTGCTCAGGGAGCAATGGGAGTTTGAAAAAGGTGGCATAGAAGAGCTTAAAAAAACAAAAGAATCGATCGAAAGCACTCGAAATCTGATTGCCAAGGCCGAACGCACCGGAGATCTTGGAAAAGCAGCAGAACTGAAATACGG
>JAYTZS010000107.1:0-5577 GCA_043741885.1 Bdellovibrio sp.
CGAACGCTGGCGTTCGCAAAAAAGGGCAGGCCCCTCCGCAGGTCTAGGATCGGCGAGCCTTTGGTCTAGTTCAGAATGAGAATTTCTTAGTAAAAATAAAAAACATTATTTTGCAAAATCTAGTGAAAACCAGTACAAGACGCATTGCGTCCAAACTGTTGCTGGACTTTGGTCCTTTAGTTTCCTGGACCAAGGCCGAGAAGTTATATGAACACGTTGGAGAAACCCGCAAGCTCAGAAGCTCGTTCAGTCGTTGACCGATTCCTTCAAGCCCGGCTCCGGTTCCCCAAGAGAGTGCAGTCACCACTCTCTTGGTTTGGAACTTACTTCGACAAATAAAATTTTGTTTAAAGTTAACAAACTGTGCGTTTGTAGGAGGAATTTCAATGGGCTTAAGAATTGCGACGAATATGGCGTCGATAGCAGCACAACGTGTGCTGGGTACTCAACAAAAAAGGTTAGAACATGCTTCTCAAGCATTGGCCTCAGGAAGTCGGATTGTGCATGCATCCGACGACGCTGCCGGCCTGGCGATTTCTGAATCGCTGAAAGGTCAGATCCGCGGTATTGCTCAGGCACGAAACAATGCCTTCAACGCGGGTTCGGCCATTCAGGTTTCGGAGGGAGGACTCAACGAGGTCAATAATATTTTGATTCGTTTGAGAGAACTAGGAATCCAAGGCGCTTCCGACAACATCGGCGAAAAAGAGCGCGGATTTTTGAATGAAGAATCTAAGCAGCTGCTGCAAGAGGCAGATCGAATTGCCAAAACCACTCGGTTTGGTGACAAAATGTTGCTCGACGGATCTGGTGGCAATCAAGATTATCAAGTGGGCGCCTACGGAGGGAGTGAAAACGTGATCTCATTTTCTTTGTCGTCAGATGCTCGAGCTGCGGAGCTCGGAATTGATGGTATCGACGTCAGCGACAAGTCATCGGCGCGCGATTCCTTGGATGTAGTCGATAAGGCGATGCAAAAAATTGGTACCATGCGAGCGAACTTTGGAGCTATTCAAAGTCGGTTGGATGCAACAGTTTCCAATTTGGACACTCAATATGAAAATTTAAATGCGGCGAACTCTCGGTTGCGCGATACAGACGTGGCGAAAGAAAGTTCCGAGGTGGCTTCGGCGCAAGTTCTGCAGCAGGCCTCTGTTTCTGTGTTGGCTCAAGCTAATCAGAATCCGGGAATGGCCCTAAAGCTCATTGGCTAAGTAGACCTTAGCGGAGCTTGATTTTTACAAATCTCAATAATTGAAAATGAGGCGTCGATCTCTGCACAGACACGACTCCCTCTTAAGCCCGCCCTCGGAGGGAATTCGCCTTCCGAGGGTTTTTTAAAAGGTGCCTGCCCCTTTTTGGTAAATGTTTGCGTCAATACCTTTGCGATTCCAATGGGGATGAAGTTTTAGTCTGGCGATTCATATGCAATTTAAAATCTGATTTTCTTAAAGCCAATCGAACACTCTGGTAATTTTCTAATTCCGGTGCTTGATTCAACCATTTCAAATTTGCGGTCAAATCCTCACTCATCAAAAAATCTTCGCTCAATGGGATTATCATTTTCTCAAAGCCGAGCATTCCTCTTAGGGTTGAGTACGGATATTCTTCTGTCCACCGGCAAACCCCAGCTTCTACCGGATTTCGGTAAACATATTTGTAGACGTGACGGAAGTAATGATCGTTGGAAATCAAAGTCCGATGATTGCGCTGTCCATAAAGATGATTTTTGGATTTTTGCTCGCCATTGATTTCGCGACTCGTTTCGGTCATCAACCAGCGAAGTGCCAAAGATAATTTCGCGTCAGGATCTGAAATTAACAAATGAAAATGATTTTGCATAAGTACAAAAGAATGAATTTTGATTTTGTAAGCATGGTGGATGAAAAAAAGTTGATTCTGGAAAATCTGCCACACTTCAGGCAGCGGAATTTGAAACCACGTTTGATTGTTGGTTCTTGCCGTTACATGGTACGGACAATCTGTTCTGTAATTCGGATGTTTCCTAGGCATAGTTCGTTCTCACTTTCATTTTTGGGAGCAATTCAAAGTTCATGCTGAAATAAACCTGCAAAAAATCGCAAAAAAGGGCAGGCACCTTCTCTCCCTCTTTAGTCGGGGTGGAACTCGACTGGATGATGGGCTGTGGGTGGGCTTTGGTCTGGAATTCAGGACCTTAGTCCTGTGGAATCCGGGTCTTTCGTCTAGTTCGTGCTGGACTTCGGTCTAGAACTGCTCGACTCGACTCAAGGCTGCCCGGACCTAGCCGAAAGGTAAGTAAGCAAGATGATCGAAAGTCAGAAACGATAGATCAAGAAACAGTTTGAGAGTGACTGCTCAAACTGAATCGTAGGTGCCTGCCCTTTTTTGCGTTCGCAAAAAAGGGCAGGCACCTGAAGAAATGTTGGCTGGTGATTGGTCTTCCGACGTGTTCAACCCAAGCGGCCTTTTGGAAATTGGCCCACTTCGTTTTTTGCGCTCGAGAGAGCGTGTGAGTTGGTGTAGGCATCAAACTCGACGAAAGTCTTGAAGGATTAAGCTTCTTTGGAGGTTCCCTATGGGAATGAGAATCAGTACGAATGTAGCATCGATCAACGCACAGCGGGCAATGTCAACGTCGCAACGAGAAATTCAGAAGAGCTTTGCTCAGTTATCTTCTGGAAGTCGAATCACAAAAGCAGCCGATGACGCTGCCGGTTTGGGAATCAGTGAAAATTTGAAATCCCAAATCCGATCTATAGGACAAGCCTCAAGAAATGCCAACGATGGAATCTCCATGGTGCAAGTAGCAGAGGGTGGACTTGGTGAAGTCTCAAATATTTTAACTCGTATGAGAGAGCTTGGGATCCAGGCGTCGTCTGATACGGTTGGTGATAAAGAAAGAGGATATGTGGACCAAGAGGTTCAACAATTAAAAGCAGAAGTCGAGAGAATTTCTCAGACAACTCGCTTTGGTTCGCAAAATTTGCTCAATGGAACTGGTAAGAAATTTGATATTCAAGTCGGTATCAATAACGATTCGACACAAGATCGAATCAGTTTTGATGCCGCAAATTTGAATTCAACTTCTGGAGAACTTGGAATCGCAAGTTTGGATTTCAAGAGTAAAGAAGGCGCTCAAGAAGCTCTCGGTATCGTTGATGAAGCTCAGGCAAAAGTAGCTGGCTTCCGTGCCAACATTGGGGCTTTGCAAAATCGATTTCAATCGACTGTAGAAAATTTGGGAACACAGCACGAGAATTTGTCGTCTGCAAATTCTCGAATTCGAGACACTGACATTGCAGCTTCGACTTCCGAGTCGACTCGAAACAGTATTTTATTGAATGCCTCAGCAGCTGTTTTGTCGCAAGCCAATCAGATCCCACAGTTGGCAATGAAACTGATTGGTTAATTCCAGTCCTTCATTCGAAAATAATCTTAAAGTTTGAGGAAGTGCTCCAAAGCTTCCTTTGTACTGCCTACCCGGAGGGAGCGATCCCTCTGGAGTACTAGGGCAAAGGATCGGACAGCACCGGAATATTTTTAACTTTACTGAGAAACTGAGAAATCAAGGCACTTAGGTCTCAAGACCTTGATCTAGGAATAGACCAGTCGAGTTGAGTGAAGCCCTGAATTTTTCCGAAAAGCATTTATGGATATCAAGAATGCATTAAATGCTATTCTGCCACTTCAGCTTCGGGCGAAAGCCGCCCCGGATCGCACATTGAAAGCTGGAAACTCGACGGACCGAGATGCCAATGGGCAAGCGTCCTACGAGCAACAGAAAAAGCAGCAAAATCATCATGAGCCGATGAGTGAAGAGCAAATGAAGAAAGCTCTTGATCATATCAAGGAATTCCCCGCTATCAAAGAACACAATTTGACAGTTGAAATGGTTGAGCAAGACGGAAAACGCTTCGTTTATCTGAAAGAACCAGACGGCAAGATTTTAAGAAGAATTCACGAGTCCGAACTTTGGACTTTGCCTATAATGACTGAGAGCGATCCTAAAAAAACTGGGCAGCTGCTCAGAAGAACTGCTTAAAACTGAATATCGAGACGGAACCGACTTGCGATCTGAAAACTCCTGGACTTAAAATGGAGGCAGAGGTGGATATGTCAGTTTCACGATCAATTCTAAGAGTTTTCATTTTGTTCCCCATTTTAACTCCAATATTTCAGCTGACTAATATTCAAATAGCAAAAGCTGCGATCCCGTCAAAAACTCAAATAGCGATACCTGCCGTTTCACCAATTCTGCGAGGAACCGGTGCCATTCACGGCGGCTTGGCTGGGCGTGGGTTTAGCCTGCTGAATATTAAAAGTGAAATCGCAAAGAGTCAAAGGCTCGAGCGCCTCACTGTAGATATTGGGGACTCGGCCCTGCAACCATATGTCGGTGCTCCTGGATATTTTCATATTGAAAACAACATTCAGTCTCGCCAAGTGATTATCCATTTCCTGCAAGCCATAAATGCCAAATTCGATGAGAAAAGATTGCAGCAAATTTTTTCCAAGTCTCCATTTGTCAAAAGCTCTCGAATGAATTTTGAGACTGAGTCGCAAACGATGAGCATGGTTTTGCAAATGAAAAAAGAAGCTTCTCTCAGAGTCCTTCCAGTGAACGGAACGACATCACGAGCGGCACAGCTGAAAATTGACTTTTTCGATGACTCACTTTTAAATCCAGGGACTGCAATGCGCCCCGCTTTGAAACCAGGAGCGAGAGCGGCTTTGGGAACTTCAACTTTACCTAAAAAGGTTGTGAAGTGAATTTAAAATCTTTCGGAGTTTTCCTTGCTTTCGCTTCCTTCGTCCCACTGGCTCAGGCTCGAGTGTTTGAAATTGAAAAAGAAAGTTTTGCTGCCTACTTGAGGGGAAGTTTCTCTCCGACTCCTTTGATCAACACTTTGAATTCCGATTCGAAAGGCAATGGAGTTAACTTGGACTCTCAACATCCCTACAATATTTCTGGAGAATTTGGATTTGTTTATTCGACTCCCTCGGTGGATTTGCGATTTGGCTTAGAGGTGATTCGTCCCCCAGACTTAAAAGCTCAATCAGGGGTGGATGCTGGAGCGACGAATCTTTACAGCTTGACCAGCGAAGTTTCGGTCTTGGCACCAAAAATTTCAGCCGAATTCACAGTCAAAAAGTGGACTGAATCGAAATTGTATGTTCAACTGGGTGCGGGCTATGCCAGTTTAGCGGCGAGAAACTCTTATGCTTTTACTGCTGCTGGGAAAACACAATTCGGACTCAATGACTTTTACGAAGATTTGCGAGCAGGGGCCCCGCTGTATGAAGGAAGTTTTGGTTTTGAAAGTTATCTCACGAACGCCACAACTTATGTGATCGAAGGTGGATACCGCGCTCTCAACTTTACCTCGGTAAAACACAACAGTGTTGTGACGACGTTTCAGGGGCCAGTTACCAAAGGCAGTGCAGCGACCAACATGGATGGCAGCAATCGAAGTTTTAATTTGAGCAATTATTTTGTTGGTTTCGCTCTGCGCTTTTGGCTGAATTGAATCTAATATTGAATCTAATATTGATTTTAAATCTAACTGTAAAGTGCTGCGATTTCTTTGTTAAATT
>JAYTZS010000108.1:0-5574 GCA_043741885.1 Bdellovibrio sp.
CCCATTACTGATAGGAAAACAAACACTCCACCAGTTTTCCGATCCAAGAACACCAGCTCTCTTGGCGGAGTGCGAAGTGGAAATTTTTTGATAATCTCTAAGGCTTTGCTAGTCAGCCGGCGCGGAAGATCTGATTTCTTCCAGTCATATACCCCATTTGAATCCATCAAACCTGGAAGGACACGAGGGTCTTGGGGATGCAGAAAAGGCTCGGCTGTCAGCAAGCAGAACTGTTCAAATATTTGTTTCAGTTCCGCAGAATCTTCTCCTTGAATAAACCTCAAATCCAGAGAGGCTTTCTCAAGTCCGGCTTTGTCCAAATGCAGCGCTGATTGGACCAGTCGGTGGTAGGCATTTAAAAACTGCGGATCGTATTGCCGGACGGCGCCGAAATCCAAGAGAACAAGCTGATCCTGACCATCTGCCGACAAACGGATTTTATAATTACCAAGATGCGGATCCGTCTGCACATATCCCCATTCAAAAAGCTCGCGGAAATAGAGGTCTAAATAGCTGAGCGCAAGTTGGTTCCGCCGATCTGAACTGAGAGATTGAACCAGCGGATCGTCTGGAGAAATTCCTTTTTCGAAATTAGTTGCAATCACATGAGCTGTGCAAAAGTCGAAATTAACCGTCGGCACGATGTATCTGCTGTCGTCACCAAGAAGTTTTCGGTACTTTTCGGTCTGTTCGGCTTCAAGAGGATAATTCATTTCTTGCTCAAGCATAGAGCGAACTTCGACAAACAGAGAGTCAGTTTGAAAATCTCCTGGCAAGAGATTCATCAAGGACATGAAAGAGCGAATCGCCTTCAAATCACTTTCAATTGCGGTTTCAACCCCGGGGTATTGAACTTTCAAAGCTAAAATCTGTCCACTCGATTTCACTTTGGCTCTGTGAACCTGTCCGATCGAGGCGGATCCTATTGGCACTGGATCGATTTCGAGCTCGAGCATTTTCTCTGCGCCCAATTCTGCGATCAAAATTTTTTCGATTTCAGAATACCGCAAAGGCGGGGATTGCGATTGCAAGGTTTTTAAAAACTCATTGGCTTCAGCAGGCAAAAAAAGTTCTCCGTACATGGACAGCATCTGCCCAGCTTTCATCAAACTTCCTTTGAGTTCACCCAGTTCCTTAGAAAGTTTTTTTGCTTGCTGAGCCAATAGGACCTGCCACTTTTCATTTTTTGATTCGGCATCAGAAAATAGGGTCGACAATCCGTGCCCGACCATTTTGCTTCCGGTGTTAAGGGTCAGTTTTGTCAGGCTAAAGCTTCGACTTAAAACTGAAGACTTGATTTTACCAAGATATTTCATATCTGCAGTTTCTCTCGCGAGGAGTAAAAAGGACAGCATATTAATTCGCGATTTAGAGACATATTTGATTGTTTAAAGACAGTCAAAAGGCGGACTTGCAATCTTTAGCAAACTACCGGATCGTCTAGCAATGGCTCGAGTTGCCCTGCATCCAATGACCCCAATAAAGCTATTCTGGTTCCGGCGGGACCTCCGCTTAAATGACAATGCCGGCCTCTATGAGGCTTTGAAATCCGGCACCGGAATTCAGCCACTATTTATTTTTGATAGCGATATTCTCTCGGAGTTGAACAATCCCTCCGACGCCCGCGTGTTATTTATCTTTGAGCAAATTGTCAGATTGAAATCAGAATTGCAGAAACTGGGTTCCGATCTCTGGGTGTATTATGGCAAGCCTTTTGAGGTCATGGCGAAAATTTTCCGTGAAAAAAAGATTGAAGCGGTTTATAGCAACCACGATTACGAGCCTGCGGCAATCTCAAGAGATTTGAAAATTCAGAACCTTTGTCATGACTTGAAAATTCAATTTGAGTCGTTTAAAGATCAAGTCATTTTTGAAAAGAATGAAATCCTAACAGAGGCTCGAAAAACTTACTCTGTTTACACTCCTTACAAAAAGAAGTGGCTAGCCAAACTTAACAATTCCCATTACAAAGCTTATCCCACAGAAGACTATTTTGAGAACTTCAATCCAGATTCAGGAGCAACTTCTAACGCTCCGTCAAATCCACTGCCAACATTGAAAGAAATGGGGTTTGTTCGAGCTGAATTTCATCTGTATCCAAAATCAATGGTGAGCAATTCTCTCTTGAAAAAATACTCTGAGCAGAGAGATTTCCCAGCCATCGCAGGAACCTCCCGGCTGGGTCTTCACTTGAGATTTGGAACTGTGAGCATTCGCGAGTTGACCGCAAAAGCTCATGCCACCAGCGACGTTTGGCTCTCGGAACTGATTTGGCGAGATTTTTTTATGCAGGTTTTATTTCATTATCCATATGTTGTGAACGCTTCGTTTCGCCCTGAATACGACAAAATTCAATGGCGCAATGATCCTGCTGAATTCAAAAAATGGAGTGCTGGGCAAACTGGTTATCCCATGGTCGATGCTGGAATGCGCGAATTGAATCAAACTGGATTTATGCACAACCGAGTGCGAATGGTCACGGCCAGTTTTTTGTGCAAACATCTATTAACTTATTGGTATCATGGCGAGCGTTACTTTGCCTCTCGCTTGCTCGATTATGATCTGGCCTCCAACAATGGGAACTGGCAGTGGTCCGCAGGATCGGGCTGCGATGCAGCCCCTTATTTTCGCGTGTTCAATCCGGAGATTCAGCTAAAGAGATTTGATCCGCAATTGGAGTATGTTCGAAAATGGGTGCCGGAGTTCGGCACCGCTCAGTATCCCAAGCCGATGGTCGAGCATGCTTTTGCTCGTGACCGAGCCATTGCGACTTACTCGACGGCTCTAAAAATGAGCAATAAAAAGGAATAATAAAAACAAGAATGAAATCGTGAGCGTCAGCAAAGGGGAAAAGTCAGAATGAAAATTTTAATTACCGGAGCTACTGGATTCATCGGACGGGAATTGGGAAAAAGCTTGGTTCGACAGGGCCATAAAATATACGCACTTTCCCGAAATGCTGAGAAGGCGAAGCTGGAACTTCCTTTCCCCTGTCAAGTAATTCAAGGAGACCTTTCCAAGAATGCCATCAGTTCTCCTCTGCTCAATGAAATCGAAGCGGTGATCCACTTGGCAGGGGAGAATGTCGGGGAGGGCCGCTGGACCGCTGAGCGTAAACAAAAAATTTTGATGTCTCGAACTGTGTTCACAGATCGCCTGTTTGAGAGCCTCCCTCAAACTTTGAAAATCTTTCTCGGCGCCTCTGCTGTAGGCTATTACGGCAATTCATCAGATGAAACTTTTACTGAAACTGCTCGTCCCGGATCCGGTTTTTTAGCCGATGTGTGCGTGCAGTGGGAAGCGTCTGCTTTGCGTGGCCAGATGTCACATCCCGAAACACGATTTGTCTTGTTTCGCACAGGTGTGGTGCTGGGTCCCTATGGTGGAGCCTTGATTCAAATGTTGCCGCCATTTCAGATGGGAGTGGGGGGAGTGCTTGGTTCCGGCAAGCAATGGATGAGCTGGATTCACTTGCAAGATCTAGTTTCCCTCTATGTTCAAGCTTTGAGCGATTCAAAATTCCAGGGTATTCACAATGCTGTAGCCCCAGAGCCGGTGCAAAATAAAAAATTCACCGAGCTATTGGCTCGCAGTCTAGGAATTTCAGTGGGCCCCACAGTTCCAGCGTTCGCAATCAAATTGCTATTTGGTGAGATGGGTTCTGTCGTTTTAGATTCGGCCAAAGTCAGCTCGCAAAAAATTCAAGCTCTTGGATTTCAGTTTGAATTTCCCAATGCCGCTCATGCGGTTGAAAATTGTGCCGCTCCTTACCGCGGCGGAATCTCCGTCTTTCACAGCGAGCAATTTTTAGAACTGCCAAAAACAAAAGTTTTTCCATTTTTTGCTGCGGCGGAAAACTTGGAAGCGATCACTCCGCCGACAATGAGTTTTCGAGTAGACAAAATGTCGACTGCAAAAATTGAGCAGGGAACTTTAATCGATTACAAATTAAAAGTTCACGGGGTCCCATTGCACTGGCAGACCTTGATCGACAGTTGGAACCCGGACGACAGGTTCGTCGACACTCAATTGAAAGGTCCCTATCATCTCTGGCACCACACTCATCAATTTGAAGATTTAGCTGGGGGAACTTTGATGGTCGATACTGTTCGCTACAAACTTCCAGTGGGCAAAATAGGATCGTTGTTTGGCGGCGGTTTTGTGCGTGGAGATGTGGAAAAGATTTTCGCTCACCGACGAAAGACAGTTCCCAGTTTGCTGCTCTCCAAAGGTCTGTAAAGGGCCTGGGAGAAGTCGGCAATAAATCAGTCCATGTCTGGGAGGCGGGTGAATCCAGATGAAATTGCAGCTGCAATCGGCTATTCTTAGAGACATGGCAATTTACCGAGCAGAACTCAAAGGCAGAGATTACATCCAGCTGGATTTCTCAAAAAATCCAGCCAAAATAGAAGCTCTGGGCTGCCTCGAACTGCTGACTTTGCTTCGAGAGACTGTCAAGTCGCAAGGTGCGGATGTGCAGAATTGGGCGCTACCAGTGGGCTCGACTCATTGCCAATTGCTGCTGCAGGAAGTTCTGCTCAAATCTCGCCAACAATGGATTTATCCTTATCAGCATATGGAGCTCTGTCATTGTCGAGCGGTGGAAACAGAGACCGTCGATCAAGCTATCATTGCGGGAGCTCACACCTGTGAGATCGTCAGTCGACAAACTTCAGCGAGCACTGCCTGCGGCACTTGCCGAGCGGATCTGCAATCGATTATTGATTTTCGTCTGAAGGGTCTAAGGGATCCGAAGAAATCGGCCTTGTAAGAGGAGTTGAAGAAATCGGCTCTGACTGTATCTCTGACTGTATCTCTGACTGTATCTCAGCCTTCCCGGTTCGATCTTCGATCAACACTTCTGGAAATGTTCCCGTGGATAAATAATGATCCAACATAGGCTGCAGCTTTCTGCGACAAGAGCCACCGCAGGGGCCGACTCCTGCGGTGGTGGCGTCAAAGATTTTGTTCATGGAATCACAGCCATCGCAAATCGCTGCTTCGATTGTTTCTCGACTGACATTGTTGCAGCGGCAGATGATTTGTTTTTTCTTGCGGTTTTGCCGATTGGGAACCCGCTTCGGGTCGCACTTTGGGTCGTACTGTGGGTCGCTCTTTGATTTTGGCTTTGAAAGGTCCGAACTCATTCTGTTTGCGGCAGTCGCTCCAAAAGCAAACTGAGCTCGCCCACCACTTGCGCCTTTAAATTCTCGTAGGTTCGGTGAACAAAAGCACCTGCGGCAAAAGCATGACCTCCACCGCCCATATTTTCTGCCACCGGCAAAACACGAATTTTGCCTTTGCTACGCAAACTGATTCTAAATGAATCTTTTTCTTCTTCTCGAAACAAAACCGCCGCTTCCAGGGTTTCAATGTTCATCAACATGTCGATCACATCCCGAGAGTCATCTGGATCCATATTGTAATGAAATAGATCCGCATCCCGCAACTTCAACACGGCTAATTTCCCATCAGCAAAATACTCAATTTGACCCAAGGCTCGAGCCAGGAAGGCCATTTTCTGTACTGTTTGGTTACCGAACAAATGCTGATGGATCTCTTCCGTGTCGATTC
>JAYTZS010000109.1:0-5559 GCA_043741885.1 Bdellovibrio sp.
CTCACAGGCCGCGGTCGGCGACAAGTTTTTGGGCGACAGCGAAATTTTCTGGAGATACGTACAAGCGATCGATCACGCGAGCGACTTCGTAGCGCGAAAAGATTTCGGTGGACTGATTGATCGGCGAAGGCTTGTCTTTGCGGTCGTATTGGTCCACGACGAAGATATCCATGGCTTTATCTTCCTCTGAACCCGAGTGGTATTTAGAAAGACGTGCCTTGGAAGAAGCCCAGATCACGTCAATGCCTTCTTTTTCTAAAGACAATTTAATGTGCTCAGGTCGTGAAGCATCAGTGTTATTGTGAAGTTCGATCAAGACTCGGTACGGACGTTTTTGCGCAATCCTCTGAGCCCAAGGATTTGTGCTTTGAGAAAGATGCTCATGCAGTTTGTAATCGTTAAAGGCCGTGTACTCACTGATGTCTGAAGGCAGGCGAAATTCGCAATCTGCAGAATTTAAATATCGATTCAGCATCTCTTCATAAATAATACTTTTGTGATGGAAATAAACCATCAAATGCATATGGTGCCGAGAGATCAAAAAATCATCAAACGAATAAAGCGCACGACGGTTCAGAGCCAAGTACAATTTATTTTCCAAGCGGTGAAAGGTCATATTCTGAATCAACCACTCGTGATCGATTTTTCCGTAATTGGTTCCGCAAAAATATGAATCGCGTTCCAAGTAATCCATGCGGTCGGCATCTAATTCAGAACTAACGACTTGGCTTAAGATCGGCCGAAAATCACAGCCTTGATCGATAAAAAAATCATCTGGAGCCGCTAAAGTTTTATCGATCAGGCAAGCGACATGCAAAGGCGTGATATCGGGAAAATGTTTTCGGATGGTGTCAGCAATTTTTGAATCAGTGACGTATTTAATGGTGTAGTCTTCGTGATTGGCCCGGCGACCACTTTGAACGGGATCGGCGTAGACGGAAACTTTTAAGTCAGCAACGGCCGGCATAACTTGCTCAGTCGTATGACTTAAAGGCCCGTGACCCACATCATGAAGAAGTGCGGCTAGTCGCGTGGCTTGTCTTAATCTTTTACCCACACCTGGTTTACTAAATGGATAAACTTTAAAAATCGAATCAAAAACTTGGCCGACAAGATGGCCGACACCAATCGAGTGAAGATAACGATTGTGAGTGGCTCCGGGAAAACTGAATTCAGAAAACCCCAACTGTTTGATGGTTCTAAGGCGTTGGTATTCTTGCGTATCGAGGACTGCGACCTCTTGGTCGGAATAGTAAATTGAGCCATGAACGGGATCCCGTATTTCCATCAGCTTTCTTTTGGCTAAGATTAAGCCGCTCTTCAAGAAAAAACGCCTTTGACGGGGCGCGGAGCGGGCTTCCCCCATAGCGGCTCCGTGATATACGTCTTAAATGATCTGTGTTGAAGTTGTCCGCGGAAATTTCGTCGAAAGTCGCCATTACGTTTACGGCGTGGTCGTTGATGAGCTTGGGAACACGGTTCACGAATACGGCGATGGCAGGCTGCTAGCTTCGCCAAGGTCTGCGATTAAATTTCTGCAAGCGCTGCCATTAGTTGAGTCGGGCGCGGCTGAAGCTTTTCAACTCAAGCCTGAGCAAATTGCGTTAGCGTGTGCGTCCCATAACGGTGAAGATCGCCACATCAGGCTGGTCGAAACTTGGATGAAGGAAAGTAGAATTCCTGAAGCTTGGCTTCGCTGTGGACCGCATCTTCCTTACTACGAGCCTGCCGCCCGTGAATGGATTTGTTCAGGTCGCGTGATGACGGCTAAGCTAAATAATTGCTCGGGGAAACATCTAGGAATGATGACCACCGCATTGCATTTAAAGGAAGACGCGCCAAAATATTTTGAATTCGAACATCCTAGGCAAAAGTATCTACGAAAATTACTGACCGAGGTGACGGGCTTTGATCACGAAACAGCACCTTGGGGAGTAGATGGCTGCGGAATTCCAACCTATGCGCTGCCTTTACTAAACATGGCGCAAGGGATGAGCTATTTAATTCGTCCCAATAAAACTTCCAAAGATTTACAGCGGGCTTGCCAAGTTGTCCTGCACGCCGTGAAAGAACATCCTTACTTCATCGCGGGCACTGGTGATTTCAACACGACTATCATCGAAAAAACAAAAGGCCACAGCTTAATCAAAGTGGGCGCCGAAGGTGTCTACTGCGGAGTCCTTCCTGAAAAGGGCTTAGCTTTTGCTTTGAAATGCCTGGACGGAAATCTGCGTGCGGCCGAGCCTGCGACAGCATGGCTGTTGAAAAAGTGGGGAGCGCTAGATGAACATATTTTCCTGCCAATAAAAAACACGATCGGTGAGCCCGTCGGCGAATTTCGCGTCCTCGAAATCTAGAAATTTAAGCAGCCAATTCCATTCGAGGCTCTTGCTGTATTAATCCGAATGACTTAATAAAATCAAATAATTAAAAGGAAGAACGCCTGAAAGCTCCTTCTAAGACCCATTAACACTTAGAATATTCCGCCGCCAAAGCAACCCTTCTCTTTAATGTAATCGCGGTAAATGACAATTTCTTTCTCGACGATTTCCAAAGTGCAAAGTCTTGTGGGAAGATCTAAAAAAAGATACAGCCCCTGTTGGAGGTCGTTTTCACTTTCTTGCATTGTAATTTGATGAACGCGAAGTTGAATATTATCGCCAAGTCGATAAACCAGGTGGAATTCAGGCTTTCGTTTTTCCTTAGATCTGCCAGACCTAGATTGATAAGTATAACTGAAACTGAAAAGGCCTGACATTTCCTGAATGGTCAGAGTTTCCCCATAAAGGTCGTTTGAATACTCTCCGAGACGATTTTTGGCCATGAATTGCTTTCCTCGGATCTCGGGTGTTTGAAGGACATCTCCCTCCATGACTTGGTAGGCGATGACCTTATTATTAGGACCAATCTGCACCTCCGTTATTTTTTGGTGAGGATCCGAAAAAAGACGACGTTTTTCTTTATACTTCCGCCTGATCAACTTTCCGGGAACAAGAGTAATTTCTGCATCGGAACTATCGCAGAGATCGACGAAGATTTCGGGTTGAAAAAGATTGTTTTCTTTCGGAGCTTTAGAAAGTTTATTAACGGCTAAAGAGCATCGCCAAGGGACGAAATACTCAGCCTTTTCGTTGAGGTTGATCTGAACATCAGGAAACGCCAAGAAAGTGCTTAAATTCAAAGATGAAATCAGCGATAGATATTTTTCAGTTTTTTCTGAATCCCGTCGGACCGTATAGGTTCTTGGATCTTGAGAGGGCTCCCAGCTATTTTTGGGGTATACTTCGTGCGAAGATTTTTGGGGGGCCTCTTCCGTGACTTGGGGAGGCTCGCTGTCGGAATGATCTTGGTTGGGAATAACTTTTTCTGGTTTATCCTTGGTAAGAGGAGTACAAGCCACCGCCATGGTTGATATGATTAATGCGATACAAAGTTGATTAAAAGACACGGACCCTCCAGGAAATATTTGGCCGGATGATATCAAAGGAAAGTAGAAGTTAAAAGAAACCTGTCGTTGCCCGCTGATCCCCGTAGACTTTCTTCATGAGCGTCTAGTTTTTGAGCAATCAGAACGCTCTTTCTTTTCTTGTGAGCGTTCACGAAACAACTCTTGCTCTGCTTTGGCAAAGGCTTCAGGCCATGCAGTTGGCTGGATGTGCACGAAGTCTGCAGCGTAATCAGCGACACCCGAATTCAGCTGCTCAAATCAATGAGGCGAGGATTTTATGAAATTATTAATGACGGTCATGGGTCTACTGACAATAACTTCAACGGCGATGGCGGACCTTCGCCTATCTGAAGCTTGTACTTTTTCAGTAAAGTCAGTGGGGACGGGGAGTTTAATCGGTGCACCTGTTGTTCTTCAAACCGAAACTGAAAATCAAATCACTGAATCCATTGGTGCCGCTTCCGCTGATGATAAAGCTTACGCGCGCGTAAGAACTTTAAAAGAAACTAGCAAAGCAGTGATGACTATATATATAGGAGAAGCAAAAGTTCGCTCTGCAGTCATGGCAATCCCAAGCCAGGCAGAAGTAAAGTTTGCCTCAAGTACTGCAGAGTACTTATTAAGCTGCGAAGTTAAGGACCAAAGTCTAAATCTGTAAAAAAGTTCGACAATAAACTAAAGATTTCTGCGCGTCCTCCGAATAGTTTCTTAAGCATATTAAACCACCCATGGAACTATTATGGTTCCCCAACATCATGGATTGATGTTGTGTTCATCTCAAGGAGGAGGAGTTATGGGGTTACGAATTAACACCAATACTGCTTCGTTAAACGCACAGAAAACTCTGTGGAGTACGAAGATCGGGCTTGATAAGAGTATGGAAAAACTCGCATCAGGTTTCAGAATTAACAGAGCGGGCGATGATGCCGCAGGTCTGGCAATCTCTGAAAACTTAAAAGCTCAAGTCAGAGGCCTTAAACAGGCCGGTCGAAACGCCCAGGACGGAATTTCACTCGTCCAAGTTGCAGAGGGCTCGATGAACGAAATCTCGTCGATTCTGATCAGATTAAGGGAGCTAGCTGTACAAGGCGCTTCTGATACGATCGGACCCGTTGAACGACAATTCCTTAATGTGGAATACGATCAGCTGACGTCAGAGATTGACCGTATCTCAGAGGGTACGGAGTTCAATGGAACTCAACTTTTAGCTGGCGTCGGATCCGTCTTGGATTTCCAAGTAGGAACTAGAAACAACCCAGAAATCGACCGAATCAGCTTCGATGCTTCTAAAGCCGACGCCAATTCAGCCGCTCTCGGAGTCAACCTTACATCGGTGGCCGATAAAGCTTCAGCGCAAAACTCGCTGACAGCAATTGACCAAGCGATTGTCAGTGTCTCTGCCATGCGAGCCGACTTTGGTGCCATTCAGAATCGTCTGCAATCAACTGTAAGTAACTTACAAGTGAGTGTAGAGAACATGTCCGCTGCGAATTCTCGAATCCGCGATGTCGACATAGCTGAAGAGACCTCTGAAATGACAAAAAATAATATCTTGTTGCAAGCAGGGACTTCAGTCCTAGCACAAGCAAACCAACAAGCTAATATCGCACTTGGACTCTTGAATAAAACTTTCCAGGGCTAATTAACACTTAGCCTTGCGTAAGTCTGGTTCATCGATCTTGTTTTTTCTTCAAGATCACCCTCAATAGTCTAAGCCTTTGCTCCATAACCTATGCTCCTTAAAACGAGCCGGTTGTAAGCTGTACCTTGATCTGTTTCCTGCGCCGAGGCTGCACATTGTGCAGCCTCATTTTCGCTAAGGAATTCCTCGACGTCCTGTCGAAACACCAAACAAAATCAGACCCAGACTGTTATAAATATTTACAAAAAAATAAAGAACTAGACTCAATCAACTTCGAAAATGAGCCGTATTGATACATACGTGCATGGATGCACTGTTAAACCAAATGGAAGGTTTACTATCACGGAGGATTTCGAATGCAACAAGGAGGATAGTAAATGGGATTACGTATATCGACTAACGTAGCCGCGTTGAATGCTCAGAAGAATCTGTATATGACAGATATCAATCTGAACAAATCAATGGCGCG
>JAYTZS010000110.1:0-15014 GCA_043741885.1 Bdellovibrio sp.
CCGCCCCTAGCGGGTTTTTGTTTTTTTACCCAAATGAAAATAACCAGGTACAGAGAACAAACCGAAGCAGCGATTCGAGCCGAAATTTCCTGGGTGTACGCCCCTTAGGAAAAGCTCGCTTTCTTACATTGTCTTCACCTGAGGAAAATCTCGGCTTCCTAAATTCTGATCTGGTAAAATCCTCGCGTAAAGGTCCTTATAATTCTAAACCCAGCGCCGTGACCTTGCCCAAAAGGACATCTCTGACCTGACGAAATGCTTCTAGTTGAGCTGCCTCTGAAGCGTTGGCTACGGCCGGATCAGGCAATGGCCAGTGCAAGCGCTTCACCGCCGAAAAATCTACGACAGGACAGACTTCTTCTGCACACAGTGTAATAAGAATATCTAAGCCTTTCCGGAATTCGGGCGGCAACTGGCGCCAAGTTTTGGAAAAGTGCGATGAAATATCAATGCCGACGTCTTGCAAAGCTCTCGCCGCCAAAGGATGAACAAATCTTGGTTCGGACCCAGCACTTTGCACTTGGGCGCGGTCTTTAAGAATTGCACGGGCTAAGCCTTCGGCCATTTGACTTCGCGCCGAATTTGCCACGCACATAAAAAGAATTTTCATGACTTCGCCTTTTGATCAGGGTTCAATTTATAGGAGATAGATAACCGTTATTCCTAGCTAAATGCAAAGGGTGCCGAATGAATTTAGATGCTGAAACCAGAATTAAGGCCAAAGAAGTTCGAACCTTAGACAATGTAAAATCTTATTATGGCCAGTTTTTAAACACCAATGACGATTTGCAGACCAGCGCTTGTTGCACTGCTGAAGCAATGCCTGTTCACCTTCGCCCTTTACTTCGCGACATTCATCCTGAGGTGCAAGAAAAATTTTATGGCTGCGGTTCCCCTATCCCACCTGAACTGGAAGGCAAGACTGTCTTGGATTTGGGATCGGGCTCTGGAAGAGATTGTTTTTTGGTATCGCGACTTGTAGGCCCAAAAGGCCGCGTGATTGGCATTGATATGACGGATGAGCAACTAAGCGTTGCCCGCAAATATCTAGATTATCATACCGAAAAGTATGGTTTCAAAACGCCAAATATTGAATTCAAGCAGGGTTACATCGAAGATCTCGAAGGCGCTGGCATTGCGACCAATTCTGTTGATGTTGTTATTTCTAATTGTGTATTGAACTTGTCACCGGCGAAGACCCGAGTCTTTGGTGAAATCATGCGGGTCTTAAAACCAGGTGGTGAACTTTACTTCTCGGATGTCTTTGCAGACCGACGTATTCCTGCGGCTTTGGCTGAAGATCCGGTTCTTCTGGGAGAATGCCTTGGCGGCGCACTTTATATCGAAGATTTCCGCCGACTCATGGCTGAAAAAGGCTGCCACGATTTCCGCGTAGTTTCAAAATCAAAACTCGAGCTTCAAACTGGCACCATTCAAAAACAGATCGGCATGGTTAATTTCTATTCTATGACCATTCGGGCATTTAAGATCTCTCTAGAAGACCGCTGCGAAGACTACGGTCAAGTGGCCTACTACCTGGGCACCGTGCCTGAAGCTACTCACCAGTTTGTGCTTGATGACCATCATACGTTTAAAACAGGACAGCCCCTTTTAGTTTGCAGCAACACTGCAAGGATGTTGCAAGAATCTCGATATGCGAAGCATTTTAGGATTGTTGGCGACACTTCGAATCACTATGGATTATTTGATTGTGCACCAACCTCGGCAATCGGCGTAAATGCCAACGGAATGCCTGCAGCTTGCTGCTAGCCTAGCCGCGTAGGCCCTGAATGTACGAATAAGTCAGTGGATCTTGGGGCTCATCAAAAATCATTTTGGTGAGTCCGAACTCAATCAGGCTGCCTGCGCCGTTTTTCATCCAAAAAAATCCGGTATAATCAGCGATCCGTCTAGCTTGCGCTAAGTTGTGAGTAACAATCACCACTGTGTACTTTTGTCGCAGACTTGTGATTAAATCCTCAACAACACCACTGGAAATCGGATCTAAAGCACTGCACGGCTCGTCCATCAGTAAAACTTCGGGCCGTAGAGCTAAAGCGCGTGCGATGCAAAGCCGCTGTTGCTGCCCTCCTGATAGTACCAGTGCTGAGGTATTCAATCTGTCTTTGACTTCGGCCCACAGTCCAACTTGCGTTAATACGACTTCGAGGGTTTCCTCTTGAAGTGCTTTATCTTTGATTCCAGTTTCCCGCAGTGGTAGCAAAATATTCTTCCGAATGGACAGCGGAAACGGATTGGGTTTTTGAAAAATCATACCCACGCGACGTCGTAAATCCAGTCCGCACATTTTCGAAGTGAAAAGATTCTTATCACCAAGATGAACATTTCCTGTAACCTCTGCATAGGGAACCATTTCTACCAACCGATTCAAACACATCAAAAAACTTGTTTTACCGCAACCCGAAGGTCCAATAAGAGCCGTGATACAGCCTTTATGGATTGGCATAGTTACATCACGAAAGGCGTGTTTTTGGTGATACTTAATAGAAAGACTTTCGGTCCTCAAGATTTGATTCAGGTTCACAACCACCCCTCTCACAGAATGACAATTCTTCGACCCAGCAGACGATCCGCGAAGGCCATAGTTCCAGAATTCAAAATCAAAATCAGCATCATAATTACCAAAGTTGATTTATAGGCGTTGGGTTCTCCACCGGGAACGTTCATTGAAAGATCAAAAATATGTACTGACAGCGCTCGTCCCGAGTCCATGACCGAGCTTGGCATGCGATCAACATAACCACTGGTAAAAATCAACGCTGCGGTCTCGGCAATCGCGCGACTAAGTCCTAGTATGAGTCCGACGACAAGGCCAGGAACCGCTGCCGGCAATATCAACCGGAATAAAATCCAGCGCTTCGACAAGGCCAACGCATTTGCAGACAAGCGATATTCTGCTGGCACGGATCGTAACCCCACTTCGGTAGAGCGAATTAGAATAGGCAAAACCATGCAGGCCAAGGTCAGCCCGCCTGACAAAATTGAGAATCCAAACCCTAAAAATCGGCAGAAAAAGGCGCTTCCAAAAAGTCCGAACACAATCGACGGCACCCCTGCTAAAACATCTAAGCTGCGGCGAATAGCTCGGGTCAGCAAAGTTTGTGACGGCGTAAATTCCGAAAGCCAAACGGCAGAGGCCACTCCAATCGGCGCTGCCACTGTCATAGCTACGCCCAGAATCCAAAGTGTGGATACAACGACCGAAAAAATTCCACCACCGCGTCCTGAATTCAAAGGCTCTGCGATCAGATAATTCCAGCGAATACTGGTTAATCCCGGAGCTACCATCTGATACACAAGATTTAGCATCGCTGAGACTAAAACTATCCCGCAGAACCAAACCAAAGCATCAATCCAAACTTCAGAAGTGGCCGATGACTTTTTATTCATAGCGAATCTCTTGCTCGAAATGTTCCGCTACGAAAGCAAGACCTGAAACTAAGACCATCAGTAATAAACCACTGACGAACAGAGCAGACCTGTGTGTACCAGTAGCATAGGCCATCTCTAACGCCATGTTGGCGGTTAACGTTCGCACTGGCTCGAAAATACCTTTGGGCCATTGAACGATATTGCCACATACCATGAGAATCGCCATTGTTTCGCCGAGGGCTCGCGCCACTTGCAAAATGAGTGCTGAAAATAACCCTCGTCGCACAGACGGAAAAACAACTTGGCACAAAGTTCCTGACCGACTCATTCCTAGAGCTTCAGCCGCGCGTAGATGTTCCTTAGAAAACTCGCTGAACACAGCGTCCGCAGAAAGCGCCATGGTTGGAAAAACCATCAATGCCAAAATAAAAATTCCGGCGATAAGACTTGGTCCCGGCGGGTGATATTCACCAATCCACGGGACCATGACGACCAATCCCCAAAAACCGTAAACGACAGATGGGATTCCTGCTAAAAGTTCAACAAGGCGCCGATAAACCCAACTCATTTTCTTCGGCACAAAAAAAGTGCAAAACAATCCACTGAAGATTCCTAACGGGGCAGCGATGGCGACGGCTCCAAAAGCCGCCAACAAGCTAGCACCGAGCATGGGCGCCAAGTTGAACAATCCCTCTTTCGGAAACCAAGCGCGGTCTCTAAAAAAGGCCATCGGCCCTGCTGCTAACAAAGCAGGCCACGAATCCATCAACACAAAGATGAAAACCAAAATTGAAAGTGCACCGCCTACCATCGCCAGGAGCCGAAAGCCAATGACTAGCAAACGATCATTTCGCTGTCGGGACAAAGTATTGTTGTTGAACAAGGGACACAACCTCTTTCGACTGAGCGAATTCAATAAACTGCTTTTGCAGTCCTACTGGAATATTCTTAGTTACAAGATTTAGGGGACGAGAAAGCGGAAACTTTCCGTTTTTTACAGTCGCAATGGACGCTGCAACTCCTGTCATCGGCAACATCTGGATAGCAACACCTTGGGTGATATCGAACTCTGCAGTTCCGATAGAAACATAGCCGATGGCATTTGCATTTCCGGCTACAGTTTTTATCCCTTGTTCGTTTTCGCCAATGACAACACTCGCCTGGATATCGCTATTCTTCAGCTTGAAGTATTGCAAAAAGAGCTCAAGCGTTGACCGGCCTTCTGCCTTATTGATCACTGTGATCGGCGCATCGTTGCCGCCAACTTGTTTCCAATTTTTGAGTTTACCAGTGTATATATCCGTGATCTGCTGATTAGTCAGTGCATGTACAGGGTTTTTGCTATGAAGGATGATACAGATTCCATCCAAAGCGACTGTAAAACTTTTTAAATCTGATTCGCTAGCGTCCAAAGCTCTAGATGCCATTCCTATGTCAGCCAGTCCTTGACGAGCATCCGAAACTCCACGAGACGATCCGCCACTTTGCACATCCACTCTGATTCCTGGATTTTTCTTTTCAAAAGCTTTGCCAACTTCTAACATGAGTGGGGCGATGGTACTGGAACCAGTGATCACGAGCTTTTTTTCAGCACCTAAAGCGACCGAGGCAGAAATCATAGTAAGTATTGCAACGGTAAGGTGATTAAACTTCATGGTATTCCTTTGGATGGTTCGTTAAAGGTTAATTTGCAGCAGCCCAAATTGATCGAGCTCTCTTGGGATTTAAAAATAATATCTGGAGATGTTTGATAAAGAACGCTCTTACCTTGGCGAACAGAGAAAACCAAACCGGCATCTCGGAGGACTTTTAGGTGATGCGACAATAGGCTCTGATCGATCTGCACCTGTTGGTTGATCTGACTGACAGTTTTAGGAGATCCCATCGTGATACGAAGAACTAACAGCCGAGTCTCATCAGCCAGCACCTTCAAGCGGCGCACACACACTTTCACTGCAGAAGCTCGATTTTTTACCACAGAGGTCTTTTCCAAAGAGGGCGCCTTCCAAAGTTCATTCATATGAATTCAGATTGATATCACTTTGAATGCTATGAATCTAATCGACTGCCGACAACAGAAAAGTTACGCGCCATCTGATTTGTCAGTTGGGGCGTCAAAAGTGAAAAAGTTTAGGATTAATTTTTTTGATTCGATAACTATCCAGAAATTTGAGCCCGGTGGTGCTTTGCCAAAACCTTGAAAAATAAGGACCATATTTCCGCGGCATTTAACTCGGTCACGATCTCCACTGCGCAGCTGAACTCGGCCTTTTTTCTGTCATGCCAGGTGCCGGTTTTCCCGTTAACATCAAAAAGCACAAGACCGTTTGCAAAGACAAAAGCTTGGCCTTTTTCAATACGAACCACCTCTGGATGAAGGCAAGCCATGACGCTGACCAAATCCCAAACGGGAAACTGACGGCGACCTTTCAAAAAAAGACTCCGCCACAACCACCGCCGGCTGTGCTTCAAAAGATAAGCTCCGGCCTTGGTCGAATTCATATTTCTTTTATTTTCTCGAGTGGGATTGAATTTTAAGCGCCAAGCGACGTCCAAAGGCACAATGACCTTGGGAACTCCGGACGAGAAAATCTTTTTTAAAGCTTTGAGATCCTTTGTGGCATTAAACTCCATTGGAAACAGTGGCGGCCACCTGCCAAAAGTTTTCTGACGTCCTAAGGTCATCCATATCCGCGCCGGTGAAAATCCCTGATCCATAAAGTGTGCAAGGTTCGTCAAGGGACCCAATGCCAGAAATTCACAACCGTCCTTGGGCTGTGGAGGATTGCTTTTTGAGTCTAGAAAGGAAACCCCTGTAAAACAAGGGACCGCAGCACCAAGAACTTCACAAAGTTTTTGAGTATTTGCATAGCAACGCTCAAGATTCGTATTTCCGGCGATGCTGTAAATGCTTTCGACCGATTCCGAGGCCATCAAGGCAAATGAAATGGCAAAGGCATCGTCCACATCACCACCCCAGAAATAGTCCGAAACATTCCGGGGTGCGCCTAAAGCGTTGTCAGTGTCTAGAATGATTGGAATTGTTGATGGTTCAATCATAAGGGATGCAACCTAGCTTATTGTGAAGAGGAATTGACGTTGATCGATTCAGATTGATGCCAGATTTACTTCCACTGAAGATGAGATTTCTTTTTGTTCATTCAACAAGTCCGACATGATCTCTCCACTCAATTTGCCCGATTCGCGTCACCTAAGAAATCAGGATGGACGATGGCAAAGTCGATTCTGGCATGGCACTGAGAAAAATAAGTTCAGTAGCAATTGACATAATCAAACCTTGTTCTTAAGAACCTGTTCCATTCCTTCGACACCTTACCTTTTCTTGGTATATCGTCGAGCCAGATTTCTTAAAAAAATGGCTTAAAATCAAAATTGTGCACCTTTTAATGTTCAACTGAAGAATTTAAAGCTTCCGATGTACCCGACCTTGTATCAACTATTCTAAATTTACTGAAGACAACGGTACTTCACTGAATATTCATGACAAAAAATATAGCTCCTTCCGCTTACGTATCGTGTCTGGACCGGCCAGGTCCGGCATATGCTAGGATATCTGTCCCTTTCTCTTTACGTTAAGCTGTTTAACCTAGATAGTAGTCCTCGAAGAAGCAAGATGACCGACAGAGGGGTGTTTTAAATGTTTCGTCAACGAAATGAGCTCCATGTCGAAGAAGTAGAGATTTGGCAAAAGCAGTTCTCTCTTTCTACATACGATCTTACCCTCTTATACATCAAAGCGGTTTTGACAATTCGAAAAAGAGCATTATCCACACTTAGCGGAGTCACCGTCACTGCGGTTGTCCACAGGACGCTCTTCGAGTGTAAAGAAAAGTTTCCGGTTCTTGAAGACATCGCCAATGACTCAAACGGATTGGACTTTGGTAAATTTATTGACCAACTCAACCGAAATAATCCAGAGCTCGCACAGAAGGCCCTTCAGGAGTTACTTGTTGTGCTTCTTGATGTTTTCGGGAAAATAACCGCCGATATACTTACAAAGTATTTACATCAAGCGCTGATGAATGTGAGTCCCACTTCACCGCCAATAGATGCCGAATCGCAAACAATGATTTTATTGAGTTTAGCAAAGAATCGAGACCAGAAGTGAAAGACATTTCAAAATTGGATCGGATATCAACTGGAGTTCGCAATCTCGACGAAATTCTTGACGGAGGTCTGCCGGAAGGTAATCTGACGGTTTTTGCCGGTACACCTGGGTCTGGCAAGACGATTCTCTCTCAGCAGATTGCTTTTAAAAATGCGACGCCTGATTCTCGGGCCATCTTCTTTCAAACGCTATCCGAGCCGACGGCAAAGACGCTTCGATTTCTGAAGCAATTTGATTTTTATGATCAGAGCAAGTTGGATTCGGGATGCGTTGAGTTCGTCGATCTGGGAGACATTCTTCGGCTTGACGGCTTAGAAAAGGCTATGGGACTTTTTATGTCACAGATAGAGCGGGTTAAACCCTCTTTCGTCATTGTCGACAGCTTCAAAGTATTTGAAGACCTGGCAAAGTCTCGTCAAGATTTGAGGAAATTTACTTATGAAGTGGCGATCAACTTGATGGCTTGGAACTGTACAGCGCTTTTGCTGGGCGAGTTCAGCCAAAATGAAATCGACACAAATCCTCTTTTTTCTATTGTTGATGGAATTATCACTCTCAAGCATTTTTCCGAGGCCGGAGAGGAGCAACGGTTCATTCAAGTCTCAAAAATGCGTGGCACGAATCACAGTCGTGATGAGCATGCCTTCACCATCAATTCAGCCGGGTTAGAAATTTATGCACCCAGAGTCACCATCCGCAGGGTTCCCGGCTCGGATAGGAAAATCAAAGGCGATGGCCCTGTGCGCGCGAAGCTTGGAATTCCAACGCTGGACGCGTCACTTGGCGAAGGAATTCCGTGGGGTTCAAGCGTCTTAATTTCTGGAGTCGCAGGCAGCGGAAAGACGATCTTGTGTCTTGAATGTATTTACAAAGGCGCTAAAGAGTTTGGCGAAAAAGGAGTTTTCTTTTCATTTGAAGAGACTCCAGATCGTTTGATTACGGCGGCACATGGCATGGGCTGGGAGCTTGGCGAGCAAATCGAGAAGGGAAATATTGAAATTGTTTTCGTTCCACAAACGGAGATCCTGGTGGAACGGGATCTATTGATGATGAAAGATAAAATCAAAAAAATGGGTGCCAAACGAATTGCTATTGATTCAGTCTCGGTTTTTGTTCACAAGATCCGAAATCCTCAGGCAGTTCGCGAAAAGGTCTTTCAAATTGCGACACTAGTTCAGATGGCCCAGGCTATTGGATTTTTTGCGACCGATATCCATTATGGTGAAAATCAAATCAGCCGCTTCGGCGTTGAGGAAACTGTCGTAGACGGCGTGATCTTATTGACCGCGACGGAAACCGATTTTTTGCGCGAACGCTTCCTTGAAATCTATAAATTGCGAAATACGGCCCACCAAAGTGGTCGGCATAAAATGCTCATTCAGCGTGGTGGCATAAAGTTGGAGTTACTCTGACTCACTAAAGTTGCCGCGAATGGGCGACAAGGGTTTCTAACAGAATTGTCGGATTAACTGGTTTTGAAATATGACCGGTGAAACCAGCGGCCAATGCGCGATTACGCTCCTCTTTCATGGTGTGAGCAGTTAAAGCAAAAATCGGTTTTTTGAATCCTTCATCTCGGAGTTTCGCTAGTGTTTGATACCCATCCATGCCGGGCATTTGGATGTCCATAAGGATAAGGTCATAACCAGACGCTTTAGCCTTCAGAATCCCGTCATTTCCGCTGTTCGCTTGGTCAACAATAGCTCCTTCTCGTTCTAAAAGAACTCGTAGCAGCAATCGGTTATCCTCAGCATCATCGACAACTAGGATATGCCAACCTCTCAAACGCTGTTGAGCTTTGCCAAGAGTCGTGACCTGGGTCGAGATATTGTGACTGTCTTGATCACTGCTCTTTTTCACAATCAACTTAATGAGGAATGTGGACCCTATAGTATTGCTGTTTTTTTCTATAGAAATATCGCCACCCATAGCGTGTGCAAGTTTTTTGGATAGTGCGAGCCCGAGCCCCGTTCCACCGTAGTGCCTCGTCGTGGAATTGTCAGCTTGGCTGAAGGCCCGAAACAGAATCGTAGCTTGTTCAGGTGTTATCCCGATGCCAGTATCAGTCACACAAAGAACCACCTCAAAACGGCCACTATCAATATCTCTATAGTGACCATGAATCGTCACGCTGCCTTCAGAAGTGAATTTAATGGCATTACCAACGACATTGACAAGAATTTGTCGAATCCGGACGGCGTCTGAATCAATTTTGAACTGAGGCAGTTTTTCCGATTGGAAATTGAGAGAGATGCCTTTGCCGCGCGCTCTGTCTATAAACATCGACAGAACATCGCGGATCAGTTCAGACAGGAAAAATGAACCTTGCTCAATGTGCATTTTGTCTGCTTCAACTTTCGAAAGATCCAAAATGTCGTCAATGATTCGGACCAAAGCTTGCCCGTTTCGTCCAATTATATTCAGGTATTTGGTTTGTTCTTCATTCGTAAGATCTGTTTCTTTTAGAATGTCCGTAAAACCAAGAATTGCCGAAAGGGGCGTCCTGATTTCGTGGCTCATATTTGCAAGAAAGGCACTCTTCGATTTCGTTGATGCTTCTGCAAAGTCCTTTGCTAAAACTAACTCTGTTCGGGTCCTAACCCTTTCGGTAACATCTGTAGCGTGGCAGATGATGAGAAACGAATTTTGAATTCCGTCGCTTAATCTCACATAAGTGCTGTCGAAATAACGGTCTTCAAGTTTGCCAGAAAACGTGTTAAGTATTGGCGTCAAGCCTTCTGAAATTTGACAGGGCTCTCCTGTTTTATAAACACCTTGAATAAGATCTGGAAATACCGAGTGAGCAAGTTCTGGCATTCCTTCTAGCAGAGTTTTTCCAAGTACGTCGCGATTTGAAACCATATCTAAGTATTTCTGATTCACCATTTCAAAAACGAGTTCAGGCCCGCGAAAAAGTGCCATCGCCGTCCCTGTACCATAGAAAATTGCTTCGAGCTTTGCTCGCTCACCAGCCAGTTTTGCTTCATTCTCTTCCGTTTTTTTCCTAGCAAGTACGGACTCAGTCACATCATAGTGAATAGCAAGGACTCCCCGTATTTCGCCATTTTTGTCTCGAAATGGATGGTAGCCCACATCAATCCATCGCTCATTGGGTAAACCTGATTCATCGGGCAGTACCAAAGGAAGTCCTCTTCCGATCTGCGAGGTCCCAGTTTGATAAACGCTGTCCAAGAGCGGAATGAAAGTCTTAACTTCGCCTCCTGGAAAAACCTGGGCAATCGTCAAACCCTGAGTTTTTCTTCCGATCATTTTTTCATATGGAGGGTTCGACACTGTATAACGATGCTCGGGCCCTTCCAATACTGCCATCGGAATAGGTGCCTGCATAAAAAATTCGTGCAACTGACTTCCTAGCTTTATTGTCTCCTGAAATCCTTCGCGTTCTACTTGTGCGATTTCGTTGACCTCGGCTTTGGCAATGGCCTCGTTCACTGCGTTGCTTAGCAGGTCGCAAAATCCCATATAAGCTTCGTTGTACGGCAGGCGTGTGCTGAGGGTCACCACTAAAAATCCCGCAGGTCGCATCCGATCACTTCGAAATATTGGCAGCAGGCACGCGCGCTGGATGGGTTCGTTATATTCTGAACACGGATTTCTACCGAATCGAGCCTCCATATGCTCTACGACAAAGGGCTGTTTCGTTTCCATAGCTTGTTGAAGCGGCCATTTGCTGAGGTCCGTAAATCCAATAGTATCTCCAGAACTTCCGGCAATCACTAACACGCCCGTTTTATCTTCGATAAGGATAAGTGCTCCGGGAATATCGGATTTGTAGTCGGCTAAAGTCCGCATAATTCGAAGGACTACTTCGCTAATACTATCGGTGTTTGAACTTTCACTCGCGAGATCTCGAAGCAGCCGAGTCCGACGCTGATTGAGCATTGCGGTTGTCGTCTCCGTCACCGGATGAAAAAGACCCACGACAGCTCCGACTTCATCTCGGATAGGGCTTAATGAAAATGTAAAGAAGGTCTCTTCCAGATAACCGTTTCGATATAAAAACATCCGCTGATTTTCAATAAACGACGCCTGCCCGAGGCTTGCTCGCTCAAACGGTTTTCCGAGGGCCGGCCATGCAGACTCCCAGGTCACCCTATATGATTCGCCGATAGCTCGGGGATGCACTCCACCGCAAAGTACCCGGTAACCATCATTATAGATTTGTATGGCTTCTGGTCCCCAGATGATATTGATGGGAAAATTTGAAGCGAGGCAGAGACTAACTGTTGTGCGTAGACTTTGTGGCCATAGCTCAATGGGACCAAGCGGTGTGGTAGACCAATCTTTCGCCCTAATCAATTCGGCGATTTCGCCTCCCCCTGAAAGCCAATCAAGCTTGGGTTTGCTTATCGCAGGAATATTTACTTCATCGGGGTCCAATTCTAAAGTAGAATGCAATGGTAGTTGCAGCTGGTGAAGTTTTTTTGCTTCAGGGTTTTCTGGATTGATTCGATTGTCCAAGGCAGTTCCTCGCTCGGGCACCTAGCCTTCTTCAGTAGGATAAATCCCAAGAAAGCAGCCGCAATGTTATTAGCGACACAGTGCTCTCCAACCTTGCAAAGGTAAAGGGCCTTCTTGTGATTGTGACTTCGGCGAGATCGTGCTTTGTGACTTGGAGAGACTTAGGCTGCAAGGAACTACGGTCGAAGCAGTTCAGCCCGAACAGCTTATCTTGCTCGGCTCACGACCGCGCGTAACCCACCGGAGTAATGCTGATTTTGATATCGCAGCCTTCGGAAAAATCGATTCGAAAAAATGGATTCAATTAAAGGTTTTACTAAGTGAGGATTCGCCATCTCTTTATTGCGTAGATCTTGTTTTGTATCAAAGCCTTGGCGATGATTATAAAAAAAGTATCGCGACGTAAGAAAAATTAAATTGTGGATCCCGATCTCGAAAATAAAGACGAGTCTATCTGTCATGTGACAACTTGCGAGCTTGCTTTCAGTGGTGCTAGATTTGATAAAACCAGTCTAGCCATTAGGAGGCTCGCAATGAGTATCATGGACACTCTTCAGTCAGCAATCGGATCCGGAACAGCACCACAATCAAACGGAACTCTTGAAGCCATCTCACATCTTCTTAGCCAAAACGGAGGGGTCCAAAGTCTCATCCAAAACTTCCAGCAAAAGGGACTGGGTTCAGTAGTACAAAGCTGGATTGGGACCGGCCATAATCTTCCAATTCAGCCCGATCAAATTCGTTCTGTTATCGGCGAGGACCGCTTCGCTCAAATTTCACAAAAAGTGGGAATGCAACCGGAAGATTTAATGCAGAAAATGTCGCAGTACCTCCCCAAAGCTATCGACATGCTGACTCCCCACGGACAAGTGCAAGCTGATCAATTTTCGCTTCCAAATTTGCTGACGATGGGAAAAAATTTATTTCATTGAGCCGGTAAATAATTGATGACCCGACAGACGACTACCGTCAAAAGAGGTTGGGTAAAATTAGTCACAACTTGAAACAGTAAAAGTAACATTTAATCTAAACAAGAAAATATAAACTCGGAAAAAAATCCAAAGAAAGGATTTATTTTATGAAACTCATCACTCTTTTTTTATCGATTCTTTTCGCAACCCTATTTGCTTGGGCAGGTGTCGACCTCAACACAGCATCGCCTCAGGAACTTGAAAGCCTTCCTGGTATTGGCAAAAAAGGGGCTCAAGACATTTTGGCCGCACGACCCTTCCAGTCGGTTGATGACCTCCGTAAAGTCAAAGGAATCGGAGATGTGAAATTTCAAAAACTTCAGCCTCTGGTGCAAGTTGGATCTCCTGCAGCAGCACCCACTCCCACAGGGACTACGGCTAAAATGTCCGACTCGCCAGGTGCTCCGACTGCAGCCCCAGCTCGATCCGGCAATTCGCCTCGAGTGGCTCCGGGAACAGTGGTCAACATCAACACTGCGACTCGCGAGCAACTGGAAAGTCTTCCGGGAATTGGTCCATTGAAAGCTCAAGCAATTATTCAAGGCCGTCCTTTCGCAACTGTTGATGATCTCAAAAAAGTAAAAGGCATCAAAGATGGGATTATCGCGAAAATTCGGCCCTTCGTTTCCTTTCAGTAAATAGTTCAGTAAATAATCGATCAACCTCCTCTCACTTGGCACTGTTCTTTCATAGAAGCCTCTTGTGGAAAACCGATTGGAGCGTTTCGACTCCGATCCGCACTCTATCGGAGGCCTTTTGTGAGAAATTTATTTTTGAATTTGATCGGTAGCTTTTACTTTAGCTTTTTCTTTGCTCTTGCTTTGTGTCAATCGGTCGCGTCAGCTCAACAGTTGAGTCTGGAGCAGGTCTCAGTCACGGGCTCTGGTTGCCCTGAGGGCAGTGTGGGAGTCGCCTTATCTCCGGACGGCAGGGCTCTCAGCCTTCTGTATTCGCAATTTTCTGTCGAGGGCCGCGGAACGGCTGAAAAATCCTGCCAAGTAGCTGTTCAAATGAGAGCCCCGAAACATTACAAAGTTCATATGGCCCAGGCCGATCTGCGAGGATTCACGGCTCTGCCTGGCGGTGCTGTTGGTCACTTTGACACCAGTATTCGATTTACCGATTGGAGAAACTCTTCAAAAACCGAAACTCTTTCTCAGTCTTTTCAGGGCCCCCATTCTGACAGTTTTTTTCTGACGATGGCGACCCCGGAATCAAGATGGGGAAATTGCGGTGGAATGCAGTTCACGATTGTTTTGAATACCAAGTTTCTTTTGCAAAATTCGACATCAGAGGCAGCGCTTCTTTCTTTGGATTCGTCAGACCTCACTGCAGGCCCCGCGAGTCTCTATCATCTCGAATTGGATTCTTGCGGAGCTGGTGGGAACGGAAATGGTCATGGCAATGGGATGGGACGATAAGCGTCTTGCGATAAGTTCCCCGCATACAAGTATCCTACGGAGCCTGTGTAGGCACATTTCAAATACTATCGAAATTCGTTGCCAATCAGAACCATCAACAACAGAATTTTATCATGAATAACAAAGATGCTAGATGCTTGAGGGCCTAAATTCGTGAATGAAAACAGTTATGGCGTAGCCAAACGATTGGAATTTGCTAGTCAGGTCATAAACGAATGCAAACCTCGTCGCGTGCTCGACATTGGTTGCGGGACTGGCGTGCATCTGACTCAACCATTGGCAATCCGCTTCGAAGGAATCTCGTTTGTTGGAGTTGATAGTGATGTTGCGAGCATCGAGTTCGCGAATCGTTCGAATGCTGCTTCCAACATCCGCTATATTTGCGAGGTAGTTGCAAGCCAAGGGCAATTTGATCTGATCATTGCTTCCGAGGTTATAGAGCACGTGGAGCAGCCGGATGAGTTTTTAATCTACCTCAGAACCCTGCTGACAGATCAGGGTCGAGTGATCCTTACTCTACCGAACGGTTTGGGAGGTTTCGAGTTCGCGTCACTGGTCGAAACAGTTGGTCACATGACTGGCGTCTATGGTTTTCTGCGGGCGATTAAGCGCCGGCTG
>JAYTZS010000111.1:0-5545 GCA_043741885.1 Bdellovibrio sp.
AAATCAAATTCTTCGACAGGTTTTTCGAGATATGAACAGCATCCGAGCGTACCGCCTACGGTTAATCCTGCTGAACCGATGAGTTGGAAAGAACCGCAAAGCCTGCCCGGATTATTTCTTTCAGCTATAGAAATGTCGAGCGTTGGCTCCCCTGCTTTTGTCGAAATTCCTTTAAACACAAAGTATTTCAAACCAACTTTAAACGATGTGGCTTGGTATCGGAGCCCTGGGAATAGGATATTATCAGCATCCGCCATCAGCTGATATCCATCAATAGATGGTTGAAGTGACGCATTAACCACAACTGACTGCGGGGGAGAAGTTTGATAGTTTGTAAAGTTGCAAGTTAGCGATGCAATAGTCTCAGAAGGCCCAGCATAGGCAGAGGTTGAAAGAAAAATCGCAACGATCCATAACATTTTCATCAGTATTTCCTATACGTAATCTTGATAAGATACTCGAATTGATCAAAAAAATCCCAACCAAAAAATGGTGCTGAAAACAATACATCGCCTGTCGAAGATTTGGACCACCATTGTGTTCAGAGTTTTGACGGTTCGATAGATCTTTCCAAAATGGCCAAAATCCTTTTAGTGAAAGCTTCTCTTGGCTGCGATTTCTCTTGAGTGCTGCTAAGATCGGCGGATGAGAAAATTAGGGAATCGATCGGCACATATTGGATTTTTTTGGCTTTCAGCTTCGATTACGGCAGCGCTGTTTATTGCACTGAGCTCGGGGACTGCTTTTGCTGAAAGCCGTGGACAAATGGTTGGTCAATTGAAGGATTGGGCTCGAGTCACTCGGCAACGAGCAGACTTAGATGATTATGAGAGAGATCTTCGGGTTCAACTGATTCACCGACTGATTTTTCAGACTGAACGAAAATTTACGGATGGCAGCTGGGGCGTTTTTTTAAAGAGTCATCTTCAGGACATCAGCGAAGTCGAAGAAGAGCCGTCACGCTGTTTCTTGTTGGGCCTTTTAGAGAGCCTGGAAACTCTGTTGGAACCACGGGAGGATTCGTTTCGCTTTGTGCAAAGTTATTTTGAATTCTCAGGAGTGCAGAAGCCTACCACTTTAGGAGAGTTCGAAGCCTCTCGACAGTATTCAAATGGAGTCTCAGTTCAATCAGCAAATCCAATGGATTTAGAAGAGGCGTCAGACTATCTAGATTCGGTCTTGGAAATGGAAATTTCCGATAAAGAGAAGAAACAGCCAGAGGTAAAGTCGGAGGTAAAGCCGAATCCAAAGAATTCCAACCCCACGCTCTCTTCCCCGGAAGTGCCAGAGCCTTTGGAAGACGAGATTCTCCAGTTAGAAAGAAATGATTTCACTCCCCTTCTCGAAGAAAAGTCTTCGCTTGTTTTCTAAATCGCCCCAAAGCCGATAGATTTGATATTGCAAAATTCATTGAATCCATAGCGGCTGAGCTCTCGGCCGTAGCCGGAGCTCTTGACTCCGCCAAAGGGCAAGTGGACGTCTGATTTGACTTGTTCATTGATTCCGACAAAACCGGTCTCCATCTTTCGCGCAAACTTCTCCGCACGGACTGTGTCCTTTGAGAATACGGCTCCGCCCAAACCATAGATCGAGCGATTGGCCAGAGCCAAAGCTTCTTCTTCAGTCTCGAAATCAAATATCAAGGCGACCGGTCCGAAGAGCTCTTCTTGGAAGAAAAAATCATCATTTTTATTGGCTTTGTAAATTCGCGGTGGAAAAAAAGCACCGGGAGCAGAAAAGTCAAACCCTTTGCCTGTGTCAGTCGCCGCATCCCAAAGCTTTTCGCCGCCGCGCTTTTCCAGTTCAGCACATTGACCTAGCAGCTGAGTTTGAAATTTCTTGTGTGCTAAACATCCGACTTCTGTTTCAGAATTCAGTGGATCGCCTTGTTTTAAACTTTGCACCGTTAACCGGAAATGTTTAATAAATTCAGAAAGAACTGAGGAGTGAACCACGAATCTTTTGGCAGCAACGCAGCTCTGGCCATTGTTGACCATACGAGCTTTTGCACATGTCTGCGCAGCCAACACCACTTGAGCATCGGAGAATACCACATAGGCATCACTACCACCCAACTCAAGCACCGTCTTCTTCAGGTAGCGTCCAGCGACAGTCGCCACCTCCTGACCAGCTTTGGCACTTCCAGTAAGAGTCACCCCTCTTACGCGGGGATCGGCAATCAATTTGGCGGCTTGCCCGTGATCGATTCTGAGATTGAACAGCAAGCCTTTTTCGACTTGATCAAAGATTGTCTGAAGCATTTCTGCACAACCCGTTGTCTGATCTGCATGCTTCAGTAAAACTGGATTTCCAATTCCGACAGCGGGCGCAGCGAACCGCAGAACCTGCCAAATTGGAAAATTCCATGGCATGATGGCCAAGACAGGCCCCAACGAGTCTTTGCCAATGTACGAACTTGCATATCCTGATTTGACCGGCTCATCCGCCAGAAGGGACTTCAGGTTTTCGCTAAAGTATTCACAAGAGCTAGCGCATTTTTCAATTTCCGAGTGAGATTCTTTGAGCGCTTTCCCCATTTCCAAGCTCATCAATCGAGCTAAATCCGGAGCATGTGATTTCAAGGCTTGGGCAATTAAGCGCAGCTGTTGAGCTTTCAAATCAACTGATTTTGATTTCGCTTTTTCATAAGCCAAGAAGGCACGCCCCAAAGAGCTTTCGATTTCTTCTGAGCTAAAATGCAAATAGGTCTGTAGAATCTCGCCAGTCGCAGGATTGGTTGTTTGATAGAAATTTGGTGCCATCTTAAGTCCTCCTCGAAGAGAACTAAAAGCATAGACCCAAAGTTACAATTCGAGAAACACTTGAGTAAAAGAAATCACCAGGCCCGTTAAAAATACGAATGTCATCAAGCCGAGAGACAAGACTTGATAATTTTTTTTCACTCGAAGGGCAGCTCGGGTGTAACCCGTTTGATTCACCTGGGGCAAAGGTTGCAGCAGACTTTTAGTGAAAAAGTGTGCGCAAAAACAAAAGCTAATCACTGAGAAGACACTGAGAATTATATTGTCCATGCGCACTTGTCGGCTCTCAGCTGCATCATCTTGAGACGTCGAAGGTCCAGTTTATAGTCCACGGCCAATACGATGAGCCGAGTTCAATCTTGGCAACCAGAGCTAACTTAATGGATCTTTCTTTTTGCTAATTTCGATTTCTGCGGTGATTTTGAAGCGGTGATTTTCAGCAAAACGGGAGGCTTCTTTCACAAAATCTATTTTCTGGACCATTCCAATGACTTCTTTTCCAACTCGGCTGGCAATTTCGTCTTTGGATTTACTGGCGCCTTGGAGGATTAGGTTGAACATTTCTTTTGGCAATTTCAGCTCAGCCAAATAACCTCGAACGCTTTCTTCGGTCATAAAAGCTGCGGTCACTCCTGCCGTAAAAATCTTTTTAACCGCGTCACCGAGCAAAGTGGAAGAGCGACCTTCTTCTTTGCCTTCTTCTTTGCCTCCCTCTTTTGAATCCTTCCCGTCTCTTCCATCTCTTCCGTCTTTCGGATTATCGGCCATACAGCTCTCCTACCCGTTTATGGTAAGCACTCATCATGCTTGGCAAGTTCACATTGACCAAGGCCTTGGCAATTGGACTTGGGACGAACAAACTGAAAGTTGCTTCGACGAAGTAAGAGGCCCTGCATTTGCCGCCCTCTTCTTGTAGCTTCCAGTAGCCGTTGGAAGTCTTGAAGGCATCTCCACCTGCGAACTCCCACTTTACTTCTTGGTTTTCACTTTCGGTCATCCACAAAGAATATTTGAAATTTTTGACCACGCTCACGGTGAATTCAGCCAGTTTTTTTGACCCTTCGGTCTTGAGAATTTTGCAGGCTTTTACTTCTTGCAAGAACTCAGGATACTTTTCATAGTCAGAAACTATTTTATAAAACTGAGCCGGAGTGCAATTGAAGATTTCGCTGGTTTGAGCGCTCGCCATAGATTTTGTTCCCTCAAAACCATCATTAACTCGGATGGCTCTGCCAGCTGTCAACTTTTTTTGCCAGAAAAATTACCAGAAAAGAGGGCTTCGGCTGCCGCCTTTAGGGCCGCCGCCTTGTCTTCTGGTGCCGCACCGGCTGCCTTGGCAGTGAAGTACTCGCAGTAGTTGGCTCGGTCTTTCTCGCGAACCACATCTGCCGACGGCTCTCGGCATTCATTGTAGGCTTTGCTGTCGTAAAAATGGCAGTTTTTGCACACATGCACGTCGGCTCGGCAATGGGGGCACTCTTCTCGAAAGCCGATCTTTGCATCTGCGAAGGAAAGCTCTTTGCGGCAAGCAAAGCACGAAAACTGAATGGCCACTGCTTAAACGTGTCCAGGCTTCTTAGCCAAGTGATGATGAGCTTCAATGTTTCGAATGGTTCCTGTCATTGAGCGCATCACAATGGAATGGGTCTTCGCCTGCTTGCCTGGCAAAGTTTTGACTCCTTTGAGCAAAGGGCCATCAGTAATCCCAGTTGCACAGAACATCACTGAACCTCGAGCCAATTCATCAATGGTGTATTTTTGGGTGAGATCTTTGACTCCCATTTTGGTGGCTCGAGCTCTTTCCTCGTCGTTGCGAAATTTCAGGCGGGCTTGAAAATCTCCGCCCATGCACTGAAGAGCTGCCGCCGAAATGACTCCTTCTGGGGCGCCACCAATTCCAATTAAAAGATCAATTCCACTCTTCGGAAACGCCGTTGCGATGGCAGCCGAAACGTCACCATCACCAATCAGCTGAATTCTTGCTCCAGTTCTTCTCACTTCGGCTATCAAATCGGTGTGTCGAGGGCGCCCCAAAATCACCACAGTCATGTCTTCGACTTCCTTTCCAAGCGCCTTGGCCACATTACGAATATTTTGTGAAGGAGTGAAATCAATATCGATGATCCCCTTGGCTTGCGGTCCACAAGCAATCTTATCCATATAAACATCTGGCGCATGAAGAAAATTTCCCTTCTCAGCCACCGCAATCACGGAAATGGAGCCGACTCCGCCATTGGCACAGATCGTTGTGCCTTCTAGGGGATCGAGAGCAATGTCAATTTCAGGTGCACCAGGGCCGCGCTGCCCGACCTTTTCTCCAATGAAAAGCATTGGAGCTTCGTCTCTTTCGCCTTCTCCAATCACCACGGTGCCGTCAATATGAAGTGAGTCAAAAGCTTTTCGCATGGCATCCACAGCCGCCGCATCGGCTGCTTTTTCATCGCCTCGGCCCATCAATCGGGCGCAAGCCAAAGCGGCTGCTTCTGTGATTCTTACCAATTCGAGAGCCAGGTTTCTGTCCATAATTCTTTCTCCAATTTTTTTTTGATCAAAGCCGGAGGCCGGATCAATTTTAAATTCAAATCCAAAGACACATGCTCGGTTCGGCACTCACAGATCAAATCTTCTCCTCGCCACATCTTGTACTCGAAAACGATTTTTATTTTCTCCAGTCGCACTTGCAATTCGATTCTAAACACGTCACCAAATTTGCCTGGCCGCAGATGTCGGACCCAAGTCTCCAGCACCGCCAAATGAGAAGCCGACTGGGGGCTCTGATAATC
>JAYTZS010000112.1:0-1857 GCA_043741885.1 Bdellovibrio sp.
GCTAAAACGTCCAAGCCGACGAAGTAGAAAGTAGGCTGATACGGGTGTTAAACATCCCAAAAAAATTGTAACTGCCGCTGGCCATGCGATGGCGTGAACAGAGCTTTCAGAAAGTTCGACTCCCCCTTTTAATCCCAAAGCCAATAGGAGGTAAATCGAAAGTGAAGCGTAAAGATCCTTCGGCAAAGAAAGCTCGCTGCGGATGAGTTTGGCAAAAATTCCGAGCGCGAACGCAAGGACTATGGGTGAAAGCAGGTTTGCACGTAATATATCAAATGTTGCCAATGTGGTTTCTCCGATCAATTAAGGATTACAAAATTCACATTCAGAAGGGCCAATAGACAATTTGCCGTCAGGTCTTTCTTTTTCTTCTGAAAATGCACAGCTTACGCATTCAAACAAGACGGCCTTTGCGATCTGACTGGGTTCTCCGCACTCAGAGCAAGTTAGTCCTGGCAGGCCCTTGGTGATTGCGAACCCTGGGTAGGAGCATAACGGGCAAAGTGACTTCAGTTTTTCCAAAAGAATTTTACCTGCTTCATAAATGGCGGTTCTGCGAGTTGGATTGTGGCAAGCCCGAAGATCATTGGCGATGACCACGCGTCCACTGACAGAAGAAGAGAAGCAATCAATCATTGCCTGCGCAACTTCGTGTTCCCCACGAAGACCTTTGAAAATCGGAAAAACAGAATTTTCCGGATGAACAATGACGCTGTGATCGGGAAAGTTAAGTTTTTTAAGCGCGGATCGAAAATCATCTCTCGGGTGCAAGATTTGTTCTCCATGAGCGGGAATAGTACACAAGAACTCAGCGTAAATTTCTAAATTGAGCTTTCGGTCCCAAAGTAAAAGTGACTCAAGATCTGTTGGCAGTAAGCCAATGATTGGATGTGGGCCAAAACTGCCCTCGCTCGCTAAAATGAATCGCTCATTTTTATAAGTCGCTGATGCCGCTTGAATTTTCTTTCGGAGCGTTTCGCGCACCGATCCAGTCCGTTCGATCTCGCCCGTGAAAGTTCCGAATTGGTCCGTATCGACATCAGCCTTGAGGCAGCGCATGCCGACGTCGCTTAAAATTGGTCCCAGAATTTCTTCTTTTCCGTGCTTTGTAGCGAACAAGACTGATTCCCCCGTAAATGGGTGTTTTCTTGAGTTTAGTTTTTGTATGGAAGTGCCCTGCATGCTCTTGCCTCTTAAGATTCATTATGGAAAATGAGGAGGCTTTTGTGAAATATATAAAACTTGCAAAAGCCATCTGTTTTTTAGATATTAGGATCTATGGAATGGCTCAACTATCATCACCTCTACTATTTTTGGATCGTCTGTAAAGAAGGCGGCTTCTCAAAGGCCGCCGTGAAACTACGAATTGCCCAGTCGGCGGTGAGTCTTCAAGTTTTAAAGCTCGAAGACAATCTTGGAGAGAAACTCATGGAGCGCGGCCCAAGAGGTTTCAAATTAACCGAAGCCGGACAAGTGACCTTGGCACAGTGTGAAGAAATATTTCGCCAAGGAAATGATCTGCTTCAATATTTTAGATCTGGAAAAATGAAGTCGAGTTTTCGGGTCGGTGCGCTGGGCGGGCTTTCAAAAAACCTTCAGCTGAAAATCCTCAGCGGTGTTATTTCCGATTCTAAAATCGAGTTATCGCTCGAAGTCGGAGATGTTCCAGTTTTGATAGATCGACTAGTGAATTACAAACTTGATGCTGTTCTGTCGGACGCTCCAATTCCGTCATCAAGCGCGGAACCACTTGCTCAAACCGAGATTGCTTCAGAGATGGTCTGCCTGGTCAGTCGACGAAAGCCGAAGAAACTAGATTCCGAGAATTTATCAGCGATGCTTGCTAAGGGACTTTAC
>JAYTZS010000113.1:0-5501 GCA_043741885.1 Bdellovibrio sp.
GAGAGGTGAACAAAAAACAAAATAAGTGCGCCAACCCAAATTAAGTGGGAGAATTTCTTAAACATATTCACCTCATTGCAATTTTTAATTTAATTACCAGCAATTACGAGGACGCACAATTGCCGCTGAGTTGCCTCTCCACGCCGACGTCAAACCGTAGAGAATTTACAAAGATATTCACGAAATATGGATGGGTGACCCAAGCTGGTTTTCTAAAATGAAAATAGAGATTTAAACTAAAGCCTGCAATTTAAATCAAACTTGCGATTCGGGATTCCTTAATTTTCCGCACCATCCTCGCAAACTCCAGGTTCAGCAGGGACTACATAAATTTGTTTAGAACTTAAATAATTATTCCATCTGAATTGCAAAGAGTTGCAATTAGAGCCATGCAGTCCGCCCTTCAAGCAATTTCTTCTCAAGGTGATAGCTCTGCGATCGCAGATCAGCTGGCGGCATTTCAACAACGAGAAGAAATTATCGAAACGAAATCTTTTCTAAAGTTTGAATATTTTGATGATCAGTAATTACTAGCTTGCTTGGCAGTTGATCGCCACCAAGGCAAAGGCTATCTAACTCGCACAATTGGGCCGACTCGCAAACCGCGGCTTCCTGACCAACGCCCGTCATCAATCGTTGGTTTTCGAGTATCACGTCGGCAGTCTTGAGGGGGTTCGAATTCGGAGTAGTTTGGGAATTTGTCCTCATATCGAAAGCAGTGCAGATTGATTCCAAAAGAATCAAAAACAGGGCACTTTCTATTCAAATTCGCCGTGCGCTTTGAATACGCGAGGATTGGTAGCTAGCATTTTGTCCAGAAGGTCAGAATGGACTTTAGAAATGACATCACTCCCCTCCAAACTAGAACTAGACATGAACTCAATTAAAAAATGTGAGCTATGAAAAAACTAATTGCGATGTGCTTGCTAGCAGTTCCGGCCTGGGGGGCCCCACTGCCTCTCAGTTCGACTTTCGAAATCCGTCCACGGGAGGCGCAAGTTCGCTGGAGTTATTTGCCGACCTTAAAGTCATGGCGGTCGGAATCGACATGGAACAACGAAAAATTTGCGATCACTGTCATCCATATGAAGCCACCGGCCTTTGCAAATTCGGTTTCAGTCGACAAACAGTGGGCGGAGCAAACTCATCGGACTCCGACAACAAGCAAAGTTTTAGAAGACAAAAAATGCAAGCGCAGCGGCCGAGTCCACTTCGTCTGCGAACGTACCGTCAATGAGAACAATCTGATGCTCGCTGATGAAAAGATTTTCTGGAACGAGAACTCGGATTTAGTTTTGGTTCGCGTATCGACCTCCAAAAACCGCGAAGCTTTAGCAAAATTTAGCGAGCTGATGGATGTCAAGGTTGCATCCCGCCTCCCGGCTTCATTGCCGACCAAAAAGTCGGCACCGAGCAAACACGCTTCTCCAAGCAGACAAAAGCACACAGGAGGAGTGAACAAATGAAAACTCTTCTTTTTCTTGCAGGTTTGCTCAGCTTATCGGTCGCTACAGCTCAAAAGGAGGCCAGCTACGATCCAACAAATGATTTATCCGCGGTCTTCAAATGCCGAGGCAACGGTCCGCTCAATGCTCAAGCCGCCGCCGAGTCTCAATCCCTAGTCAATATTCTCAGTGACATCTCGAACGATACCAAATGCCAGGGTCTGAAAACCTCTCTTCAGCAGGTTGCAAATCTGAACGTGGCAAAGACCTTGAGCCAGCCCGATTCTAAAATCAATTTAGAGGGAATGGTCAACGAAGTTGCGAATTTGCAATTGGCTATCATCCAAGAAAGCTCTCTGGGTGCAGAGGGAGATCAAGTTTATTTGGCTGCGCTTAAGAAAAATTCAGCTGAACTTCGTATTAAGATCAACAATCAAACTGAAAATCAAAAAATGGCACCACGAAAAGCTCGAATCGAAACTCTGGAAAATATCGATACGTATTCGACTTCGCTCATGGCAAATTTGGAACAACAAGATGGATGCTTTACAAATCGTGCGAGCACGCCAGGACAGATTGGCGCTCAGGTTTTAAGTTTGGCTTCCGGCTTAGGTTCGGCCTTTACAGGTGGTTTGATTTTAACAGCTGGAAAAGCGATCGATCACTTCGTCCGCTTTATGCGAGCGAAGGGCTTGAACAATGATATTCAAAATATCGTCAACACCAGAGTCGGCTTGGCAGCAGGCTGCGCCTTTGAAGCAATTTCTCGTACCTACTGTCAGGCGGCTGACTATGATGTTCTTTTGACTGCTGACCGAGAGGCGGGAACTCAGACAGCTGCGGAACCGACATGGAAGAAAGGAATGAAATCGACTGCGCAAGGCACGTCAGCTTTCACTGAATTTGCCAACGGTGTGGATGGTGGCAGCCCCAAGACAACACCTGGACGAGTTTCAGACGTGCAGTCGGCACTGGGTCTTAAAGCTCAACTTGAGTTGAACTTGGTGACCAAGGATTATTTGACCATCACCGGTTTCAACAAAGTTACGGCAGAGACCGACGAAAAAGCAAAAATCAATGCATTTAAGAAGCTGCTGTCGGAGCTTGGTACTTTGATCACACCTCCGTGTATGTCCATGAGTAATAACACGTGTCTGGCAATCGGCGGTCCCTTTAAAAGCTCATTCATCGAAGATACAGCTTGTGGTCCGTTGATATATGTTTATACCAAGGGCCAAAGTCGAACCATGGCCCCCGGGACAGGAAATGTAACTTGTCCACAGTATATAACTTCTTTAAAGCCCCAGCCGACCATTGCGGATCTTCCTAAAATCAAAGAAGCGATGGATTCGATTTTTAATGAGGCAACGATAGAAGTAACCAATGAAAATTCCAAAGTCCGTAAAACGAGCAACATTCAAGTTCTCGCTTCGGCGAGATTGAAGATTGCAAATCGAACTGTTCTTGATTACTTCGACGAGACCGGAGCCTATCTAGATTCTCTCTTAAAGGACCCGGGTTCTATTTCCGCGGAACCTTCTTCAAGAAGACAAATCGAACAAACTCTGGGCCGCATTCGTGCTGTCCAAGAACTGCTCAAGAAGGTCCCAGCAAATGAAGTTGAAGCCGATGAGATCGTCGGAAAAATTGCGAATGAAATCATACCAAAGGGCGACACTGCCGCGATTCCATCAGCGCTCAACTTGATTGTGCAATTGGACGTGGAAAAGCGCATCGCCAAGGGTGAGGTCGATCCCACTTTGGCTTCGCTCATGCAAATGCCAAATGCCGGAAGCGTCGGGCAGCTCCTGCAGATTTTCGGAACAGCCGATTCCTCTGGCCAGCAAACGAGAAATGCTCGACAACTGAGTCGAAGCAATCTGTCAGGCTTAGCCTCAGCATTGAACCAATCCTTACAAGCGAGCTTTGAATCGTTGAAGGGAAAAGACGAGGATTCGGTCGCATCTTTGGCGACATTATGTATTCAGGCAGCAAGCGTTCCGGAAGCCCCTGGTTTGAAAGGGCTCGACTTGAACAGTTATTGCAAAGGAAGCGTGATGAAGTCGTTAAATGATCCAAGTCTTGTGATTAAATATGACGACGTCATCAAGGGACCGGATCGTAAGAAAACCTGCGCGCTACATGACTTCTATCGCAAGTCCGATCTCTTCGTAAAAAAGAAAGAGTTCACCGAAGACAAAGATCGCGGAGTGAAATAAGCCATTACGCAAAGAGCACCAGCCGGCTGCACTTTGCTTGTTTGTCAGAGTGCAGCCGAGGTGCTAATCCGACCGATTGGTCGGCGAGCCTGCAGTTGGCTTAGAGCTTTTGTCGGATCCGGATCTCGTACTCAGTTTGCCCACTCCACTCGTGGTGAGGCTCTCTAGCAGTTTTAGATTGAGTGCTAGGAAGTCTTCTTCCAAACCGTCTTCGGTGCCAGGTTTTCTTCCTTGCAGCTTCTGAGAAAATCATTGACCAACGTCTGATAAGGCGTCTGAGTCTTTTTTCCAAGAGCTTTGAAATACTCGATCACATCCGTATCAAGGCGAATGGTTACACTCTTTTTCAACTTGTTGGCGTACGGGTTCGGCTTTAATTTCATTTTCTTTAAATCATATTCTTTTCTCATCATTAACCTCTCACTATAGGTTTTCAAAATCTTGACGTTCTCATTTGGTCGCTTTCCTCGCACTGATAAGCCGAATTCGTGTCTCAGCGTTTTTTTCGACCTGCATTTGGGGGCGGGCTTGAATGTCTGCGGCTGCTTGACGGTGCGGAGGAAGGTGCATCAGAGAAACGGATTTCAAGCACCAGTCCAGCTTGCCAAATTTGAAATGGCAGTGGACTTGCTGGGAAATCTGCACTTGAATATCGAACATTTTCATAGAAGGCTCCAACCCATGTCGAACTACTGTCGCTCCAGCGAAAAAGAGCTCTCGCACTTGTTCCTTGTGCCGATCGGTAACTTAAATTTTCCTGGCTGCCGAAACTGGTGTTTGTTAAATGATAATCTCCAAAGGGTTGGTAGCTTACCTTAGGAGAGAGGAGACTGCTATGCAGCTCGATCATCGGTTCGATGAGAGTCCAGAGCCAACCCCCTCGATTGCCAACCGCGGCTGTCACGTCCGAGTATTGATTGAACCACTGATATTGAGAGTGTCCCAGTCGATAACCAAGTCAACAAATCATATTTTAACGACGGTCCCACAGAATAGACACCCAGGCTAGGCACTGTCTCGCCTTGATTTACAGCTGTCTGGGCATTACCTGCAGAAAGCATGAGGTCGGTCGCAAAGTCAGCTTGGCTCAGCTCGCAGTGCAAAATAATCAATAAGATCGTGAGAATTGAAAAAACTTGAGAAGACACTTTATTTCCAATAGCGAGCATTGAAGGTCCTAAAATCAAACAGGCCTTTGAACTGATCGATATAAGAAGAAAAAGAACAATACGCCAACAGTGCAGCACTTGAAATAGTTCCAGATATTTGAAAGCTAGACATTCCTTGTGCTGGGTAAACAGCGACCAGGTCTGCACGCTCCTGCTCCGTTATATAAAGGTACTCTTGCGGAGGCGTGGTCTGGGGAACTAACGCTGTCCCCTCATAGGACATTGGCGATCCTTTGGAGGGCGAATGATCAAGACCCAAAATATGTCCTACTTCATGTATGATCAGTGGATAATCAAGTCCGGGGCCATGATTAATAAACAGCACCACATGCGATCCTGGATAAGCCGGATAAGGACGAGCAGTCGCGTTCGAGGTGCCTCCAACGGGCCCCCAGTTAGCAGATCCCTCTCATATTCGCCATGGGATGACGGAACCGGCGCGCAGACTCGATCCTGATTTAAAAACACATGAATGGCGCCATCGTTATGGGTGTTGCGATAACAAGAACTGGGTGTGCCGTCCGATGGTCCAGCATACCGAAATGAGTATCCCATTTCGGGAACCGACGCGTACATATCAAAAACTTTCTTAATTTTTTCTTTGATTCCTTTGGTTGTGCAAACAAGTTGTCCCGACACTGGATCAATCATATCCGGAGTGATGTAAT
>JAYTZS010000114.1:0-5500 GCA_043741885.1 Bdellovibrio sp.
AAAGACACCTTCATCACGGCTTCCGGCAAAAAAGTGGATTTAGAAATCTACGCGGCTCATGGTCTGCAAGAGCGCTGTCATTTTGCAATGCAAGCCTTAAAAAAAGCTATGGCCTGGGATGAACAGCGGTTTGGCCGGGAATACGATTTGTCGATTTATATGATTTTAGCGGTGGACGATTTCAATGCGGGAGCGATGGAAAATAAGGGATTGAATATTTTCAATTCCCGGTTGGTCTTCGCTGACAAAAAAACTGCGACAGATTCGGATTATTTTCGAATCGAGTCAGTTCTTGCGCATGAATATTTTCACAATTGGACTGGCAATCGAGTGACGCTAAGGGACTGGTTCCATCTCAGCTTAAAGGAAGGCCTGACTGTTTTCCGTGATCAAGAGTTTTCAATGGATCAGTCCTCTCGCTCGGGAATTCGAATCGACACTGTTGATGACTTGAGAAATTCCCAATTCGCTGAAGATGCTGGACCGAGCGCTCATCCCATTCGTCCTGCTTCTTGTTATGCTGTCGATAACTTTTTTACCTCGACCATTTATGAAAAAGGGGCAGAAGTGATTCGCATGATGCAAACCATGGTTGGCCGACCTGGTTTCCGTAAAGGAATGGATGCCTATTTTGAACGGTTTGATGGAAAAGCGGTCATCATTGAAGACTTTGCTGAGGCCATAGCTGAGCCGAATAAACAGGATTGGGGACAGTTCAAGCTTTGGTATTCGCAAGCAGGAACTCCGATTGTTCATGTGAGCGAAAGTTATGATGCTGATCAAAAAACTTACTCTCTGAGGCTGACTCAAGAATGCGCTCCAACAGCTCAAGAGAAGCTCGAAAAAACTAACAAGAAACCATTCCATATTCCTTTGATGATTGGATTGCTCGACTCGGAAACTGGAAATGAGCTGCCAATTATAAGCGCACAGACTTCAGTCAACACTGATGGGCAAATTTTACTTCATCTAAAACAGGAACAGGAAGTTTTTCATTTCAATAATATCAGAGCTAAACCTGTTTTATCACTGAACAGACAGTTTTCAGCGCCAATCCATTTGGACTGGAAAGCCAGTTTTGATGAGTTGCTGTTTCTGCTGAAATTTGATACGGACGCATTCAATCGTTGGGAGTCTTCTCAGAAAATTTATCTGAAAGCCTTCCAACAGCTGATCAGCGAAGCCCGTGCGAGCGCGGACTCCCAGTCTCGAGTACCCGCCAAAATCACCCAAGCTTTTTTTGCGACCGTTGAAAATTCCGAATTGGATCCAAACTTAAAAGTAAAGTTGATGACTTTGCCGAGCTATCATTATTTAGCTCAGCTGGAGCCAGTTTTAGATTCAAATGCCTTTGTCAGCTCGCATGACTTGATTCATTCAAGCTTTGCCAAACGTGCGGAGACTGTACTTCATTCGCTTTATCTGGAGTATCACGGAAAAAATCTTCAGAGCCTTGAGCCTAAAGAATTTGCCCTGAGACACCTGAAAAATACAGCTTTGGAATATCTCAGTAGCTTGCCTGCTTACCATCCGCTGGTATGGGCCCAGTTCGAGTCTGCTGAGATAATGACAGACCAAGAAGCTGCATTTTCAATTTTAGTTCGAATGGAAAATAATTTTCGAAGAGATGCAGTTGAAACCTATTTTGATCGATGGAAATCTGAATCTCTGGAGATGAACCGCTGGTTTTCAGTTCAAGCTTCGTCAGATCATCCAGACACTTTTCAAACTGTCCAGAAGCTTTGCGAGCATCCGGACTTCAATCTGAAGAACCCGAACCGAGTGCGGGCTCTTTTGGGAGCTTTTGGGAACAATCTGGTGCAATTCCATCGTCCGGATCTAGACACTTACTCTTTTATGTCGGATCGAATTCTTGAGCTGGATAAGCTCAATCCGCAGGTGGCCTCGAGGCTTTCAAATTGTTTTGGAGTCTGGATGAAGCTTCCTGCCTTAGGGAAAAAGAAAGCCCACAAGGAACTTGAAAAATTAGTTCGAAGCGGGCTGTCTAAAAATACACATGAAATTGTTCAAAAGGCTCTGGAGGCGGATACGCCTCGACAGAGCTGAAACTGCTTAAAAAACTGTTTATGCAACTGCCTTTTGTGGTCCAGCTGGATTCAGCAGACCCCTAGCGTTGAAAGTTTGAAGGCATTCTTTCCAGAACTTCTCTTTGATTTTCTGTTCTGCAGGCCCCATTTTCATTTTTGGGAAATCTTCTTTGTCACAGTGAGCTTCGAATTGAGCTGGTTTGCAGGCTCGAACCACTTTTAACATTAGACTCAAATGCACTTCCGTCATTGGTTTCCCGTCGACGAGCATTTTTCTTAAACCTTGCTCAGGCGTGTGCAAAATAAAATCGTGAAGACTGACTAGATCGTATTGACTCATGAGATCCTCCTTGGATAAGCGGACCTCTTCTTATCGGCAGGTTGCAGCTAAAATTCAAACTGGAGCCACTGCTCGTCGAATCAGGCTTCTTGAAGCGTCAGGGTGTCTCAGATTGAAACAGCAAACACTCGAACTGCACTCAAATTCGCAGTCGACACTGTTTCAAAAATTCCTCTCGAGTTTCAGGCTGAGTTTTGAAGTGTCCGCGCAAGTCCGAAGTCGAGGTGGAACTTTGCCCATCTTGAACTCCGCGAGCAATCACGCAGTAATGTTTGGCATTCAGGTGAACCGCTACATGCTCAGTCCCTAGAACATACTGCAAACAATCGGCGACCTGTTTAGTCAGTCGCTCTTGCACTTGCGGCCGTCTTGCAAAAAATCTAACAATCCGATTGATCTTTGAAAGTCCAATAACCTTGGTATTTGGAATGTAGGCAACAGTTGCATAGCCGTCGATGGTTTGAAAGTGATGTTCGCAAACGCTAAGAACCTGAATGTTTTGCACCGACACCATCTGATCATATTGCATTTCATTTTCGATCACTGTCATTTTTGGGAAGTGCTTTGGATTCAGCCCGCTAAAAACTTCATTGACATACATTTTAGCAATTCGCTTGGGAGTGTCCCGGAGTGAATCATTGGATATATCCATTCCTAAAGTCTGCATGATGCCGACGAAGTGCTCGGAGATAATTTTAATCTTCTCCTCGTCCGTGTGCTCCGTTTCCGTTGTTGGAGTGGGCCGCACATGCGCCAAAATATCATTCACGGTGTATGTGACTTCATGAGTGGTTGACGTCTCTGTTTTTTTCATAACATTCCTTTTGATTCGGTCGCCGAAACTAACCGAAAAGTGATTGAATGTCGACTTGAGAAAATTTCAATTAAGCTTTTAAAAAGGCTCCGACAGCATCCTGAGCGCTTTGAACTGCAGCATTCATAGTTCCTAGCGAAGCCGGATCAAAGGCATCCCCAGCCATTAGCCAGCCCCCACCATTCTTCATATCTGCAAGGCCTGCGCTGGTTAGGTCGAGCATCTGAAATTGCCCTGGTTTCAAAAACACTCGACTCCCCTTGGACCATGGATGGCGTTTCCAATTTTGCACCTGGCTGATATTTTCAAATGCAGCCGTACTGTCGCTGTCTAATTTAGAAAGATCTTTTATCAATTGATCAACCGAGTGAAGGCCCGAGTCTTCGCCCACCAACCCACCCATTTGAGCCTGCAAAATTCCTTTTGATGCAGTGATTTTCATCGGATGATCGCCGGCTTCTGATATTTGCGTGCTCGGAAGATCCGTGTAGACAACTCCTCCATTGGAAAGAACCGGATCCTTTTTCCAAAAGCGATCACGAAAGGAAGCGACAACTTTGCCGTGAGTTCCTAAACTGAGGCCTCTTAGATATTTCAAACTCTCAGGACGGCGGGAAATCTGTTCCCAGCCCGAAATCGCTTGCAACATGGCCGGTGGAAAAGTGCATATCACCCGGCGCCCTTTCACCTCTACTTTACCTTTGTCCGATTGAAAAATAAGATTCCAACCATGATCAGTGACTTGGATTTCAGTCAGTCGATGACCGAAACGAATGAATTTTTCAGGAACAATTCCGCTGACTCGGTCAAAAAGAGCCTGCACTAAAATAGAACTCCCTCCGGAAATTTTTAAAAACTTTCTATTGAGCAACCTTGAAGGGTCTTTCATCCAGTGAATCAAGTGCAAAGCAGAAATAGACTTTGTTTCGACTCCCCACTCGGAAATGGTGATCTGTTCGAGCTGCTCTCGCATTCCTTCTCTCATTTGCGGCTGCAAACGATCCAAAAGTTCGGCAACGGACATTTGGTCTATGAGAACCGCTTTGGGAAATTGATCTCGATTTTGAAAATTCAATGTCTGAGTCGAATTGCCATAGGCTTCTTGCTGTACTTTTTGGAAAATCTGCAAAAGCCCACTTACCTGTTTTTTCTGATCTCGTAAGTTTACAAATCGATTCTTCTCAAAAAATGCCGAAGATTCTGAGTTGTTAAATTCCTGGAAACTGACTTTTAGTTCCTTTGATAAATTCTGAATTGCCAGATGCTCAAGCTCGATTTGCTCCCCACCCAGTTCAGCATGTTGGGCGGCGCTGTCGAAATTCTGCAAAGTCCAGACCCGCCCGCCAATGCGGTGCGATCCCTCAAATATCTGAAATGGAACTTTATTTTTTTTTAAAAAGTAAGCTGCCGCCAGGCCTGCAAGTCCAGCTCCCAGAATTAAAACTTTGTCTGGGTCTTCTCGTCGTTCACCCATCAGCCATTGGTCTAAAGAGGTGCAACTGCTCAAAGGCAAAACTGCAGATGTGGCCAAAACATTTTTGATAAACTCTCTTCGTGATCTTTGCATCACCTGCAGTGTAAGAAGAGTTTCCGCGAATGTCTATGAGGAGCGTGAATGAAGTTGAGTGATGAGGTGTTGCGAAAAATTGGCGAAGACTCCTGGGCAGTTGTAGAATCTGCACTCCCCGGGGATTTTGCCAAGGCGCTCAAAGCACAAGCTGTCATAGCCTACAATTCAGGCCTTTTCCATTCTGCCAAGGTGGGTCGAAGTCAGTTGCAAGTTCATGCTCCGGCGATCCGTTCCGATTCGATTTTATGGCTCGATTTAGGGGATCAAATTCATAGTGATTTGGCACAGGAACTGGAATCACTTCGCTTGGTTTTGAACCAAAAACTTTTTTTGGGACTGCAGACTTTTGAAGCTCACTTTGCCTGCTACGAACAGGGCTCAGCTTATGCAGAACATCTCGATCAGCCTCAACTGAAAAGCCCTCTGCACGGAGAAAGAGTGATGTCCTTTGTGATTTATCTGAATGAACATTGGAGCTCTTCCGACGGCGGCGCACTTTGTTTGAATCTCGGAAGCGAAATCTTCTCTGTGCAGCCGATCTGGAATCGACTTGTCTTATTCCGCTCCAAAGAAATTCGACACTCGGTGCAAGAGGCCAAAAGGCCTAGATGGACCTTGACCGGGTGGTTTCGCCGGATTTGAATGGTCGATGATGCGCTTCTCTCCATTCAAACTCTCCTCTTCTCAAGCTCTTCTAGTCGAAGTCTTTTTTTCTAGGCCATTCTGGA
>JAYTZS010000115.1:0-5490 GCA_043741885.1 Bdellovibrio sp.
ATAAAGATAATCTGATCGCCAGTGATTTCATCATTATTCTGAACGACGCGCGGTCGCCCATTGAAAATAAACTGATTCTGCTCGGGATCAAACTTCACAGAATCTGAGGTTGCGTATTTGTCGAGATCGCTGACTTTGACCCCGCCCTTGACAAGGATGGACTGCAGAATGTCAGCTCCAGGTTTGTATTCAAAATGAGCTTCGGGACCTTGCATTTTTAAACTGCCGACATCAATCGAAACATCATCGATGAAACTGGCAGTTCGGTTTTTTCCTGAAAATTCAGCAATCTGGCTTTTGATCACAAATTTTTTGCCGCTATTCAGTTGTTTCGAAGCAACCACGTCTTTCTGAATGGTAATTTTGTTGTTATCAACCTGAGCCTGCATCTTGCCGCCAGTTAGAACCAAACCTTTGCCCTTGTCGTCATCAGGCCCGATCATTTTGATGGCATCGGGACTTTGAATCAATCTTTGCGCAGCAATATACGCCACCGAGTCTGATTCAAAGGTATAGCCGTTGGCAGTCTTGGTAATGACATGCCCCGAAATTTTCATATCTTTGTTATCAGAATTCAAGCTTCCTTGATCACCCGTCACAGTGAAATCCACGGCCTCTTTGTTGTAAAATAAAACTTTGACGGTTTTTAAATTCCAAGCACCTTTGCCTTGAGAATTTTCCGCGGACTCAGAAATCAGTTCCCAATCCCGGTTGCCTTTTTGGCTCTCCACCAAATGCACGCCTTGCATTTTTTGCTGAGTTTCCGTTTTTGCAGGCTCGCCAGTGTTTGCTTTGGATTTGTCTTTGCCGTCATCTAGATCTTTTTTGGCTTGGTCAGAAGCTGGATCTGTTGAATGCTCGAGACGAATTGGGAATCCCACTACAATCTCCAAAAATAGGAAGATCATAAATATGGAAAACAGAATTCCCGTGATTTTTCTCATGAAAGATTACTGAGCTTTTTCTTTGCTCACTGCAAAGTTGATTTCGCCCGCTCCTGCTTCAGTGACTGTGTACATCACTTTCTTCACGGTCAGGAAATCAATTCCTTTGTCAGCTTGAATTGTCACCTTGTTCCAAGGAGTTTGATCTTGCCCTGTTTCGCCTCTTGCGGCCTCAACAGCGGTTTGCAATTTCTTTTGCAAACTTCGTTCAAAATCGTCTTGGGCTCGCTTCATAGCTACCACCAAAGCGGTCTTCAAAGGCTCGATCATCCAAGACTCCTGCGCATGCAGTTGCTCAAAGTTGATAATTGGCGTTTTATCCAAGAGCACTTCTTTTTTAGAAATGGTCACTACGACAGCCGGCTTGAGCTCTTTGATTTTTTCAGCTTTGGGCAATATAACTTCTTTTGGAATGTAGAGAACTTGGCCTGTGACATTATAATTCTGCAAGAGAAACACGACTAAAACGGTGAACATGTCCACCATTGCAGTCAATTGCAACACGGCGGCCACGTTTCGTTTGCCCGCAGCACCTTTCATCATGTGCCGGTTGTATCTGTAGCGCTGTCCCGGTGGGTGAATTGGCATTAGTTAGGCCCTCCAGTGAGAACAGAAATTTGCGGAAACCCTGATTTTAAAAAACCATCCATCCCATGAATCAAACGCTCGTATGGCAAATCATCTTGCATGGCGATGGCGCCATCGCTCTTGTTCGGATGCAATTTTTTGGCTTCCTCTAAATGCGCCACAAGTCCAGCTTCGTCATAATCTTTGTTGATCAAAGGAATGTTAATCGCTTGCTTGCCGACAGTCAGAAGATAGCCACTGGCTCGAATGTCCAATTTCAAAACGATATCTGCATCCGGGGCAATTTTCGGAGGCGGTTGGTTTTCGTTTTTCTTTCCATACAAAGAACTGCCGATTTGAATCATCGAAACTTGAGACCAAACGGCAGTGATCAAAAGAAAAGTGATCAAGACGCTCATCAAGTCGATGAACGGGACGATGTTTAATTCTAGCGAGACGTCTCTCTTGCCTTTTCCGCCGGTCGAAATTTGCGACATTTTTTATTCCTTCAGCTTATCTCTGTTGCTTGCAACCAAATTCAAAAGACTCATGCTGCTTTCAGTGACATCATTTTCAGCTCGTTGAATGCGCAATTGGAAATATCCATAAGCTACAATCGACACAATCGCCACCAACAATCCAAAAGCCGTGCAATTCAAGGCATGAGAAATACCTTTCGAGAGCTCAATCGCTTTTTCAGCAGGGTCCGCAGCTGCGACCGCTCGAAACGACGTGATCATACCAATGATTGTTCCTAACAATCCGGCCAAAACCGCGACGTTTCCTGTCACTGCTAAGAAAGAGGTCCAACCTTCTAGGCGTGGATTTTCTCTCAGTGCAGCTGCGTCCATAGCCACCTGGATTTCTTCATCCGGGCGCCTGTTCATTGCCTGAACCAATCCAGCTTTCACGACATTTGTCAGCGGCGTGTTTCTGGCGTCGCAAAAAGTCAAAGCTTGGCGCAAATCTCCGCGCATGATCATTCCGAAAATATTATCAATAAACTCTTTCTTATCGATGGTCAGAGTTTTCAATGCCATCAAACGATTTCCGACAAGCGCAATGGTGATCAGCGCAATCAGCAAGATGACGTACATGACAAAGCCGCCCTCGACGAATGCTCTCTGAAAAAACGGCATGTTATCTGATGCTGATGCTGCGGCTGCTGCTACTGTTGGATCCACTTTCTTCCTCCTTGAGTGAACTATAATTTTTTTAACTAACTTTAAAACTTAATTAACTTATCTTTTCTTATCTTATCTTTTCTTTTCTTTTCTTTTCTTTTTTACTATTCTTGGATCTTTCTTAAATCTACTTTCTAAACCGGCTTACTTCTGCGCTCCGAATACAAATGGGTAGTCGACCACTGCAATTGTCCCTGGTGGAGGTTCTGGAAATCGAGCCTCCTTGATTCGAGCTGCGACACAAGATTCCACGGTGCCGTCATTCAAATTGGACGACTTGGTTTTTGCAGATCGGACTCGGCCTTGCTCCATGATTTCAAACTGAATGACAACTTTGCCTTCTAGGGATGAATTCACTCGCAACTGTCGTTCGTAACAAGACTTGATTTGATTCAGGATAGATCGGATCACTCGTCGAACAGCTTCGCGGTCAATCGTCCCTTCCCATCCGGCATCGGCCCCACCAGCATCGATCGAAACATTTCCTTTTCCGCCAAGCCCCACTCCAGACCCGTAGCTGCTCATGCCCGATCCACGACCTTTCGTTCCAATTCCAGCAATTCCTTGAGTCGCAGTGCCCTTACCGCCAGCTCCAGTGTCTTTGAATTTGGATCCAATGTCATCGCCTGCACGATTTTCGTTTTGTCCCGATTTCCCAGTAGCCTCGTTGGCCATTCCCAAGAGTTCACCGGATCCCGAGTATGCTTGATCCAGCTGTTTTCTCACTCCGCCACCACCAAAGGCGCTAAGCAAACCAACTTTGCTAACATCTTTGTTAGACTGGGCATTGGCTCCGGCGGTGTCGCCAATTTTTGTCGCGCCACCTTGCTTGATTGAAGTGAATTTCTTTGGCTTGTTGACGTTGTTATTGGGCCGCACTTCAGAGGCCTTTGCGGCTTCCACTTGTTTGGTCGTTGCTACAGAATCTTTTTTACCCTTAGTCACATTTTCTTTTTTCTCTTCGGTCACTTTGATCTTTTTGGGCTCAACTGGAGGTGGAGGCTTCACTTCAACCACTTCTTTTTTGGGAACAGTGGGTTCAGGAGCTGGCATAGTTGTGGTGGTTGGCGGCTTGTTATAAATGAATTGTGCCAAACGAACTTGCTCCTCCGGCTTTTCATTGTCCTTTGGTGGTGGTGTGTAGACCGACATATAAAGTGCCGTCAGTGAAACGATAACCATCGATACGACAAGTCCGGTCAGCTCGCCTGCCGAAAAATCGAGCGGAGGCGCTAACAACGGCTTAATTGTGTTGGCGACATAGCGGACAAAAATCTGCACGGTCCCGTTGACCAAAGATAACTTTAGAAGTTCTCCTTGGTCCAAACGGATCGCATTGACTGGCCCTGCCTTCATGGCTTTGCCAGATTTTAGCATTCCATCAAGATCGAAAGATCCTTGAGAAGTATGAGTCAAATGCACCTGGGCATCTAGCGGCGCTAAAACCCGGCAGCCACCTTTTAATTCTAAAAATGGAATCACTCCCGGAACAAAAAAGCCTGGAATATAGACGTCAGCTTTGCTATCGGTTCCGATGGTTGCATTTTGATCACCACCAAAGTGATAAGTGGAAATAATTCTTTCTTTCCACGCCACAATCACTTCGACCACAGGTCCCTTAGTCGGTTTTAAATAAGTCCCTAAATCTTGAATCTCACTGACCGGAGCAAAAGTTTTGTCATTTTTTGCCGATTTCAAATAAGTCGCCGGTGCTGTGCGGTTGGTGTCTGGCAGCTTTGGTGGGCCGTCTTTTTTTACAACTGGAATCGAAGGAACTGGAGCGGCCGTCTTAGCTTTCGGAGGAATCGGAATTGCCGACGGCATCTGAGCTGCGACTGGCGCAACAGGAATATTTGCCACTCCAGGCGATTTGGGAGTTGGCTTCGATCCCGCGCTCGGCGGAGGAGCAGGAGGAGCCGGCGCAGTTGCAGCTGCTGGCGGTGTCGGAACCGGCGGCGCAGCAGAGGATGCAGGTGGTTCGACAGGAATAGAGATAGCAGAGATATTCGGCGGAGATACCGACACGACAGTCTGTTTAGGCGCACCAACAAAAAACTGAATTCGAAAAGGACCAATTTCGATATTGTCGCCTGAAGACAGGGCTTCATCTAATACAGCATGACCATTTTTTTTCGTGCCACTGGAAGAGCCCATATCGCAGAGAAAATACCCCGAGTCTCGAAGTTCGATCAGACAGTGAACTGGAGAAACACTTTCATCTTTCAGATCTATCGTGACATCGGCATCGTGGCCGAAAATAATTTGATCTGATTCAAATTGCTTCACTTCGATCAATTGGTTGTCTTTGAAAATTCTCAGTATGATTGGTGATTTCAATTGGAACTCCGCACTCGTTGAAGATCCTCAGAAGTTTTTCTCATCTCTGGCAAAAAATTCTCCCGTAATTTAATCAATCTTTTGTAATTGAAATTTTTCTTTTGAAAAAGGTAAAATAACTCAGGCTTTTGAGTCGCCCCTTCAACAAGTTCATCTTCGAAGCTAAGATTTTTCTTTTTCTCTGGCTTCACGGACGCTTCGCCTTGTGCCGGCTCTCGGTCAGTTTGAGCTGTTGCAACTTGAAAGCAAGTCATAGATAAGCATAGGAATAATATATTCCTGATCAGTTTAAACGTCACGTTGCCGGACAAGTTGCGCATAGATTCTCTCAGTCCTTTTATTTTACACCTGATTTAGCTTTATTTTCCAAAACATTTATTCGATTCCTCGCCTCTGGCGAGATTCCCAAGAAACGAGCTTTGTTAATCAGGTCCAGTCCTTCTTCATTTTGTTTCAAA
>JAYTZS010000116.1:0-5483 GCA_043741885.1 Bdellovibrio sp.
CTGAAAGTAGACAAAGTGAATTATCAATTTCTCTTGAACGGCCAAGCTTTGACCAAAGGCATTTTGGATCGAGGACTTGCAGTCGAAGCTCATTCAAAGACTCTGATCCCAGTTCCAATCCAGGTGAAATATTCCGATTTAGCACACTCTTTGAGAGACCTCCTTCAACAAGGACGTTCTCCTTATCAGCTTGACGGGACGGTCCACCTGGGCTGGATTCAAGTTCCGTTTCAACAAATCGGTGAACTGAAGCTGTCGGATTTGCAAAAGAAATAACGAATTGGCCTGAGCTTTTCGACCTTTTACGGTGCGAGGAATTTCAAAATTTTGCTGGGGTTTGAATTTTTCAACTTGCAACCGATCGCATCTCACTTATGATTCACGCATGTCAATGGTTCAGCCTGTTCAAATCAAAAAAGGCTCGCTTCTTGTCTACCGCATTTTCGATGTGGCTGAGGAAATAAGTGTGTCTCAGGTTGAAGCAATTTTGCGTGACAACCGTGGACCGGATCGTTTCAAAGTTCCCAAATTTATTGACCGCGCTATTGTTATGCGAAATCCACCAGTGACCTTTGGACTTGGCGAAGAAGTGATCCGGGTCAAAGGCCGCGAAATAAAAGCCGATGTGCTTGTCAAAGTTCGAGATTTTGGAGCGCTCTCCATTGTTTATCAAATCAATATAGAACCTGGAACCACTTGGGATGAGCTGATTCGAATGGCCTCGGACTTAGAAGAAGGATCCGAAATCGACACAATGGCTCAGCAACAGGCGCGAGAGATTACAAGTGCCATTGCATCGGCCATGAAAAAACCAAGCACATGGAATGCATTCGAGGATTACATCATTTATTTTTTCGAAGAGTTCGAAAATGGACTGATGGCGAAAGACCTCCTGTCACATGCCGACATTGCCTCCTTGTTGTTAGCTGAAGACAAAGTCAAAATTTCGGGTTCAACTAAAAAGTCACTTTTAGAAAGTGTGTACCAGTACAGTGAGACAGATCTCACAATGATCGAGTGGAACTCTGCTCTGGTGATCGAACCAGGCGGAGGCCGTGAAGTTCCAGATATTCTGGAGTTTGCTGTGACTCAGTTGATGGAGATGCGTTTCTACGATGAACTTCTAGACACCAAACTAGGCGCTCTCTATGACAGCATCGAAGCCAAGCGAGCTTCGATCTGGGGCAATAAGTACAATCGTATTTATGAAGAGGCCAGCTCTCGCTACATTGAGTTCATCGAATTTCTTGAAAAGGTTGAGAACTCGTTGAAAGTAGTCGGCGACTTTTACTTGGCCACCATTTATCGAGGCGCCACCCGTAAGTTTCGAATCCCAGATTGGCAAAACAGCGTGACTCGGAAAATGAATATTTTAGCTCAAGTTTCAAATTTACTTCAAGGCGAAATCAACATGCAGAAAAGTCACTGGATGGAAATCACTATCATCCTGTTGATTTTGTACGAAATTCTAGTGGCCGTTTGGAAACATTGAACGTATCTCGCACTGTCTAATCTATTTTTTTGAATAAAATGATGTTTTAAAACCAAAACTAGAAAGTGAGCTGGCACGATGAAATTTAGAAATCGAATTCTCCACATGATGACGACCTTGGGATTGTTACTCGGTTCGACCGCTAGCTACGCAGCTGCCAGAACTCAGCCCATGGCTCAGCCTTCAGTCTTCCTTTCTAGTTATGCAGTCAAAGGAATTTCGCAATCTGAGCTTGATCGAATCAGTCAGGAATTCGAAATCGACAGAGTGCTGGATCGCAAAAGTCACTCCTATGAAGTTTTGGTTCCCGAGACTCGACGGAATGAGTTTCTCCTACTTGCGCCATCTGCTCAGCTACTGCAGCGGGATTCTGCCGAATCGGCAAAGAACGTGTTCTCTCGATCTAGGGCTCAGCTCAGTTCTTCTGCAGGCTACCACTCGTTTGATGAGGTCGTAGCTTTGCTGCATTCGATGGCTCAAGCGCACCCAGACTTAACCCAGCTCGAAAACTATGGACAGTCGCAAGGTGGAAAACCACTTTTGGCTTTGCGCTTATCCACTCATCTATTATCCACTCATCTAACGGCTGCACACCCTCGGCCCAGAGTGCTTTTAACTGCGGCCACTCATGGAGATGAAATCATCACGACAGAAGTGCTTCTAAGCTTGATGGACCAAATGATTTCTGAAGCTCACTCCAACCCGAGATTTGCCCGCATCCTTGAGCAAATAGAAATTGATTTTATTCCAGTAGTCAATCCAGATGGATTTTCGCTTCAGGAACGTTACGACAATGGATCCGACCCCAACAGATCTTACCCCTACCCTGACAAACCAGATGCAACCCCAACAGCAAGCATTGCAGCTGAACTGCGGTTTATTGAGCGAAATCCGATGATTGGAAGCATCGACTTTCATGCTTACAGTGGCTTGGTGATGTATCCATGGAGCTACACTCGACAACCGCTTGAAAGTTTGGCTAAAGCCAAGTTTGAAACTTTGACTGGGAAAATGGCGGCAACCAATCAGTATGGACACGGGCAAATTTCCGAAATTCTTTACACTGCCGTAGGTTCTAGCATTGATTACTTTTTCTGGAAATACAAAGCTGTCGCACTGGGGATCGAATTAGGGGATTCAAAAGCACCGTCGCCAAATGAATTTCCAAAATACATTCAACAACAACAAGAAAGCACATGGATTTATTTAGAGTCTTTCTTAAAATAGGCACCGTTCATTTATCTGGATTTTGTTGGCTTTTACAAGACGACGTATTAACCAGGGTGTATGGTGAGTCGGTGGCCGGTACTACTTTTTATAGAATGAGGGATCGGCCTGGGATCTTTCTTTTTTCAATGGGTATTTTGTGGATAACTTGATTTTATTGAGAAGTGACAATTCCGCAGTATGGATTTCACTAACGCGCGGATAAAAATCAGCCGAGAAATCCAAGGTTGTAACCGCTTGGTAACTTCCGATTTTTTCAAAATCAAAAGTTCAGAGAGAGAGAGAGAGAAAGCAAAATATCATATCTTCCGGAAATAATGGTGAAGCGGTTAATTTGAAATAATACTGGGCGCGATTTTTTCAAAAAAGAGGGCCACTTTATAGTCAAGGTTTCTGCTGGCATTGTAGATCCTGAAGCGGTCAGCAAACGTTTCATTCTCTGCGAGAAATGCAGCAATTAATTTAACTTTTTTATTCATTGATTCAGTCTTTCTCCAGGTCAAAACCAGGGCATCGCATAATTATTTGTAAAGTGTTACTTATGTCCCGGCCCGTGCCGTTACTTATCTATCGGGTTTGTGCTTTAGATTAATTCTAGATTGATAGATTGATGTTGACAGGTTATTTCGATCTCTAGCTTTACACAGGAGAAAAGATCTTTTTATTTTTAAAACTTTCCTTTGCCGGCCTCGAGATCGCTTCAGGGCGAAGGGATTAAAGCGCGAATAATTGCAATTTCACACTCTGATGGGAGTGCTACAAAAACACCAGTAAAACTCCTGCGATATGAATACTTAACTGGAACGAGGAATCTCCTGCAGAAATCTGATTTCAAAGCATCAAGTAAATCAAAAAAAGAACACGGTGGCTGTTTGCTTTTAAGAAAAAGAAAAGGGCGTCGGGCACTTTCAACTAAACATCCCATCCATTTAATTTTAAAGTCAGATCTGAAAGGTGTGTTCAATCCTGGAAATCGCCGATTAGAACAGCTGCTTCGAAACACAGCTGAGAGATTTCACATTCGCATCTACTCCACGGCTTTGAACTGGTCTCACATTCACTGTGTGCTGAAGATAAAGTCCGAAAGGATTACAATGCCTTCATTCGCCTGCTAACGTCCAGTCTCGCTCTCGGAATTCGAAAACACAAAAACTTTACAGGCAAAGTGTTCACTGTTCGGCCGTTCACCAGAATTCTCAATTGGGGCAGAGACTTTAAAAATGTTCTTTCGTACTTAGTGCTCAAACAATTGGAATCTTTGGGCCTGTTGGTTCGACCTAAGAGGATGAAGAAGAGGAGAGAGAAAACGCCGGAATGAAATCGGTCAGCAAGCATCCGATCTTTTTTATTTTAAGTGGGTATTTTGTGTAGACGCGCTTTTCAATCGGGGCCAGATAAGTCTTCATAAGTCGCGATCGTGGTCAGTGTGATATTGGGTTCAGTGGCGCGACTTTACTTGTGCTTGGGTACAAGCCCAAGTGTTTAGTTTGGGATGGGTTACCGCATTTTGGGAAGTTTGTGAGCGGCAGCCTTTTTACAAGCAGCAGGTTGCACAGAAGTCGGTTTTTTGTAATTTCATTCAGAAATGTGACTGACCCCCAAAAAGAAGAAAGAGGGAAAGGCCTGCAGGCAAATTTCGAATTATCGGTAGTTTTTTCATAGCCTGCAGTTCTTCCTGAGCTAAATGCCAAAGATCGGGTCGGCGGCCTTGTGTAAATGAGGGAAGTGGCTAAAATCCATCAATGCTTCAAGGCCTATTTTTTGCTTTTTTTGTAGCCAGTTTATGTGGTGCGCATACCGTTCAACGAACAGAGCCGCCGGTATATCAGTTTCCGGCAACAGAGGTCACTTCGCAGATCCAGCAGGCGCAGGCATTGATTGAGGTTTTTCGAGAGACTGTGAAAAACGATTTTGGTTCTCAAACATGGCAGGTGGATTTCGATTGGAATCAAACTTATCTTGGCGCGGGGTCCACCCAGTACGACGGGGTCTTTCATATTATGCTTTGGGGCGGCTGGGTGCGAGCCACTTACATGACGCCGGGGGCTCTGGCTGCGACCCTTTGTCATGAAGCTGGACATCGCCTTGCCGGCGCTCCGGTTCAGCATTTCCAAGGTCAAGATCCTTGGTCCTCAGCAGAAGGGCAAGCGGATCATTATGCCGCTAGCGTTTGCTTGCCAAGGCTCTATGAGGCTCTTCTGAAGGTTCACTCACCCCTATTACAACGTTCACAAGAACCCGAAGCTGAAGTGATTTGTCGCAATTCAAAAGATCCTCACAAATGCCAGTGGGTAGCCACCAGCGGAATTGATCTCATTCAAGTTGCGCAAGTTTATTATGAACGTGAGGTTCCGTTTGCCCGACCGGAAATCAGAGCAGCTGAAAAACCGGCAGCCACTTTAGAGATCGCCTACCCGACTTATCAATGTCGAATGAACACCTTTACCACAGACGCCGTTTGCGATCAGGGACTTGCCTGCCCGCGCCTGGCCTGTTGGTTTGTTCAGTAGTTTTAGAAGCTGCCTTCAAGGCCAGCGGAGGCATAGTATTGAGCTGCAACCTGAACGTCATCCGAGTTGCTCATTCGCTGAAATAACGGCCGACCTGCCTCAAGATTGAGTGAAAGATGAGGAGCTAGCTCCGACTGAGATTTCGCCACCAACGTCACGTCCCAGTTGATTTGGTCATGATAGTAAAACTCGGTCAGGTTGAAGCGAGGCAAAGTCGAATCAGCCCCAGAGATAGCATCTTTATTGCGATAGTT
>JAYTZS010000117.1:0-1841 GCA_043741885.1 Bdellovibrio sp.
GGATGGCCTTCAGACTCGCCAGCTCGCATGGAACGAGTGGTAAAGGTCACCGTGTCTTCTAAATTTGAAATTTCTTTGCAAATGCGCTCCACGAAGCTACTTTTTCCAGCACCGCTGGGAGCAGCTATGATAATCATGCGGGTGCGCGGGGTCTCTGTCATTCGACGTTTTGAACCTGTTCCCTAAGTCTTTCAATATGAGTCTTAGCCTGTACCACACTGTGAGTCAGTTTGGAAACACTGGATTTTGAACCGATGGTGTTCACTTCTCGCAACAATTCCTGAGTGTAAAAATCCAGTTTTTTGCCTTGAGACCCGGGGGCTGTGAACAGTTGTCGGTAATTTTTGATGTGCTCCTTCAGCCGAGACAGCTCCTCGTTGATATCTGATTTCTCGATTTGAATGGCGATCTCTTGCCCCAGGCGTGCCGAATCGATTTCAATTCCGACCAAACGTGCTTTGATTTTCTGCTCGAATCTTTGCAGCAAAGTCGAATTGACCTCTTCTCGCAAAGCCTGAATGTCATCGATTTCTTTTTCCAAATGATGCAGCAGAGCTTCCATGTCTTTTTTCAAGCTCTTGCCTTCCCGTTCCCGCTCACTGGCACAGGCGGCACAGGCTTTCTCGACGGTTTGCAAAAACAATTTCTTTTCGGGCGCTGTCAGCTCGCTCGACTCTTCCATCTTGATCACATCCGGCAGCCGAGCAATGGTTTCCAAATGCACTTGAGCGTCGATCTTGAGTTCTTTGGCGAGAGCTTTGTAAGCCTGATGGTATTTTTGCGCCAGCTCTTTGTTGATTTTGAGTTGGGAATTTCCGGCTCCCAGCTTGACCTTGCGGTTGACGAAAAGATCAATCGTTCCACGCTCCATGTGCTTTTCAATGATTTTTTTAAGTTCGGATTCGAGGCCGATAAATTCTCTAGGCAAGTGAAATCGAACTTCTAAAAAGCGACCGTTCACGGCTCGAACGCTGACTTCCATCTGACTGACGCTTGAAGCTGGGGAGGACGTCGAAGCGAACTGCGATTTGCTAAGGCCATAGCCGGTCATGCTCTTCATGATTCTATGTTTCATTGAATCCCAGCGAGCAGTCAATCGTCTATTTGCCGATCACTTCAAGAACTGGCGTATTGTTTCAAGACCTAACTCTAAGTCCTCCGGCAGCAGCCATTGAATTTCACGATCTCGGCGAAACCAAGTGCGCTGCTTCTTCGCAAGTCTCATAGTGTTTTGAATGATTTTGTCGCGCAGGTTTTCTAGGTCTGCAATTTCACCTGATAGAAACTGGAGAGATTCTCGGTAACCAACACTTTGTAGGGGCGCCCAGTCTTTCCAGCCAGCATCGATCAACCCTTGCACTTCAGGAATCAGACCGCTTTTGAACATTTCATTTGTCCGAGCTTCCACTCGTGGAAGCAAATTTTCTTTGCTGATCTGAATTCCAAGTTTCAACAGGGGGTAGGAAAACGGCTCAGATTTTTGCGCAAATTCCAATCTGATTTCTGACACTGGTCTGCCATGAGTGCGCATCATTTCAATTGCTCGGGCCAGCCGGTATTGGTCGTTGGGTGAAATTTTCGCCGCCGACACTGGATCCTTTTCGACCAGCTCAGAATACAATTTTTCTCGTCCCTCCACAGTTGCTATTTCCGCTTCGACTTTGCTGATTGTTTTTGGATCAGCTGCGCCGATCGAGTACATGCCTTTTTCGATTGCCTGGAAGTAAAAACCAGTTCCGCCAACAACGAATACCACTGGAAATTGTTTTTCCAAACTTTTGAGCAAAAGATGAAATTCTCGCTGGTACTGTCCAGCTGTGCTGATTTGGCCAATCGGTATG
>JAYTZS010000118.1:0-5474 GCA_043741885.1 Bdellovibrio sp.
TGCTCGGGCGCACGAGGTCGTTGATTTCGGCGGGCCCATCCAGGCTGACCGTAATCTGTGAGCCGATTGAATTCAGCATAGCCACCGTTTCAGGGGTGAACAGAGTTCCATTGGTGATGACGTTGAAATTTATTTTCACGCCGAGAATATCTGCTTTCATCTTTGCATACTCGGCTAACAATTGAAGACCTTGCGGATAAAGCAGAGGCTCGCCACCTAAAAAAGTAATATTGAAAGAATCTCCTCTTTCCAATCGGCTCATCAGCAATTCAATTTGTGGAATTGTTTTCTCAACAGAAATTCGTTTTTGTGGATTGCCATAGGTTCCATCTCCACCGGCCGCACAGTAAACACATTGCAAATTGCAAAGTTGAGTCACATTGATCGACAGAGATTGGATTTTTAACTTGGTCGATTCACTTTTGACCATCGCCGAAGTCTCTTGGTTCCATTCAAGTAACTGGTCGAGGATTTCTGGATCACCGATCCGGCTGACATCGGTCATCGAGGCGAACAGTTCTTCTGACAACTCGGCCACATCTAAATTCGATGAATGAAACCCGACAACTGCACCAGCCTTTGTTTTTATTGCTAAAATGTTATCGAATCTTTTCAGTTCCATCCAGTGTCACCATGCTCCTGATTTCGCTTGTCAGATCAAATCAATGCAAGAAACTGGCCCTTGGAATAGAATGATGGATCTCAGAAAGGGCTCGTAATTCAGACGGGTTATCTAATTGCGGGAGTTGTTGCAGGTGGTGTCAAAAAATCTAGCTATGTGAACGAAGCAGTCAATCCTGAAGTTTTTTCCGCATTTGGTGGATGAGGCCATACTTTTAGTTCCTTCTTTTGTCGAGTTGGGAGTTTGGTATCAGAGTCCTCTAGCTCTTGTCGGAACGAGATCTTTGTCGGGCAGCAAAATGCCGCTAAGGACAATGTGGTTGGGGCGTTTCGGTTGGTCTAGATGATGTCAATGATGCTTTATTTGTAATTCAAATTTTTTAATCGAATTGGAGACCGGGTTCGCAAATTGCTCTACCCAATGGCAAGAGTTCAAATTTAAAATCCATTAGCCACGGAGGGCGTATGAATCCAAGTCAAAAAGGTCTAAGTGCCTATTACAAAACAATCCGATCCACTTCTAAAAATACCTCTCACCATTCTTTTCACGAATCAGGACTTTTGGAGGGTGAGCAAATTCAACTTCCCACTGGAAGACAAAATGAATTGTCGTTTCAAGCGATTCTGAAAACTCAACTCAATAAGCAGCGCTCTTTTTAAAAAGATTTCCGTTCCAACCACCCGAACACCTGAGCACGAGACTAACAAATGGATTTTGTCAGTGTCCTAGACTGTCGAAGTTTATTTTTTGCGGACTTTGGGAAAGAGCGGCATCCTGAGGTCTATGTCTTTAAAGTGCAAATTTTGGGGAGTGCGCGGATCGTTGCCTTCTTCGGCAATGCCCGATCAATGGGTCAAGGATTTCGAGGGCCTGCTTCGCCAATTTTTTAAATCTGGTTATAAAGACGCCACAGACATTAAAGAATTTATGGCGTTACAAAGCGTTCCGCATGTCGGTGGGTATGGTACTGCTACTACTTGTGCAGAAATTCGCTCGGCGAAATCGCAGATTATCATTGATGGTGGCAGTGGAATTCGCAATTTGTCGGAAGAAATGATGTTAGGCCCTGCTGCAAAAGGCTTAGCTGAGATTCATATTTTTTTGACTCATTTTCATTGGGATCATATGTTGGGCCTGCCTTTTTTCGCCCCTCACTTCGTTAAAGGCAATCGCATTCATTATTATGCCGTCCAGCCAGAACTTCCGGAAATGGTGAAAACCAAATTTCGCAAGCCCTTCTTTCCGGTGGCATTTGATTCTTTGCCGGCCACTATTGAATTTCATCAAATAGAGCCACGATCACCTTTTGTTTTACAAGATATGACGATCACTCCTTACCAGCTGGACCATCCTGACCCGTGTTGGGGTTATCGAGTTGACTGCAATGGAAAGTCCTATGCTCACTGTGTGGACACCGAAGGGACTCGAACGACGAGAGAGGCCCTTGGTTTGGATTTGCCGCTGTATCAGAATGTCGATTTGATGTATTTCGACGCGCAATACACTTTGCCAGAATTGGCTGAAAAAGCAAATTGGGGGCACAGTGCTGCTCAGCTCGGTCTCGACATTGCCTTTCGCGAAAAAATTAAACGAGTTCTTTTTGCGCACCATGATCCGGGCGCTGACACCAATGAAATTGATTGTTTGGCTGAACAGACTCAGGAGTATTACTCTTGGAAAGTCAAAACGGCTTCTGCCAATAACATTCAACTATTTGCGGTGAAATGGCAGTATGCCCACGAAGGACTTGTGGTCGATCTTTCGGATCCAATTGAAGACAGTTAAATTTTTTTGCTGCCCGAAAGCTATTTTTGAAAGATCAATTCAATCGTTTTTACTTCTGCCTTGGCTTCCAAGTTTGTTTCTGTCTTTGCCACTGTTTGTGATTTGGCTTCCACTTCAGGTTCATGAACTTCTGTCATTCGAATATCCACTTGCTCGGGCCAAGAAAAATCAGACAGATTTCCATTTGCAATTTTCGTCATAAACTGAAGCCAGATAGGTACCGGCGCACTGGCTCCAGTCAGGCCATCTGTGGTCGGAGTGTCGTAACCGACCCACACCACAGTGGTTTGCTGAGGAGTCATTCCGGCGAACCAGGCATCTTTGTTATCTGACGTCGTCCCCGTTTTTCCGGCTGCAGGAACTTGGTAGCCCGAAAGTGAAATCAATTTGGCCGTTCCACTTTGCACTGTTTGCTTCATCATAGAAATCAAACTGGCCACAGCAGGCGCCGGGATTTTTTGCTCTGGATGCACTTCATAGCGAAACATTTTTTGTCCCTGCAGATCCGTCACAGCTCGAACCGAGCTCAAGGGAATATGGTTGCCGAATCTAGCAAGTGCCGTGTAGGCCTCTAAAACTTCCACTGGATAAAGTTCGAAAGCTCCCAAAGTCAGCGAAGGAACTTGATTCAGTTGTGATTTCACACCGAGAGCCTTTGCCGTTTCGACAATGGGAGCAAGACCTACTTCTAAACCAAGACTGGCAGTCGCTGCATTCAAACTGTTTTTCAAGGCAAAATACATTGGAACCTGGCCATAATATTTTTTTCCGTAGTTATCCGGTGACCAACTTTGGCCTTCGTAAGCGTATGAAAATTTCCTGTCGTTAAGAATCGTCAGCGGGTCATAAGTTTTGCCATTTTGTCCGGAGTGCAACAAGGCGGTTAGAAAAACAAAAGGCTTCATAATTGATCCGACTTGCCGATGCGCTTCCGTGGCTCGATTGAATTGAGTCAATTTGTAACCGCGACCGCCAACGATCGCAGAGATCATGCCGCTGTCATTGTGTGCGGAGACTAAAACTCCCTCGAGATTCAAGCCCTTTGCTTTTAGAGCTTTTATTTTGGGATTCTTGGCTTCTAAATCAGCGAGAGATCCGCGCACGGCTTCTTGAGCTGCCTGTTGCTCTTGCAAAACCAGTCCTGTGAAAATTTTCAATCCCCGCAAGTCAAATCCGAGATCTTCGACAGAATGGTTGGCGGCATTGATATAATAAGGAGCAGTTTCATTGATCGACATTTTTCTTTCGATCGGAAGAGCTTGCGCTTTTGCAGCTGCTTGCTCTTCGGCTGAAATCATATTGAGCTCTTTCATGCGCTCGAGGACCAGACTACGGCGTTTCAAAGCATTTTCTGATTTTCGGAAGGGATCATAAAGGCCAGGGCTGTTCAGAACCGCCGCCAACATTGAGCACTCATGCAACTCCAACTGCCCCAGCGGTTTGTTGAAGTAATACTGAGAAGCAGCGCCAAAGCCCCGCACTTGAAACGGCCCATTCTGGCCAAGGTAAATGACATTCAGATAAGTTTCCAAGATTTCGTCTTTGCTGGCGTGAGCTTCCAGCAAAAAAGACATCGCAAATTCGGTGATTTTTCGTTTGAAAGTTTTCTCAGAAGTTAGAAAATAATTTTTGACAAGCTGCTGAGTAATCGTGCTTCCGCCTTGGCGGACTCGGCCGCCAAAAATATTGCTGATTAAAGCTCTAGCGATGCCTGTGTAGGAGATTCCAGAATGTTCCAGGAATTTTGAATCTTCAATTGCCAAAACAGCATTCAGGCACTGAGTTGGAATTTCGCCGAGAGCTTGATAGGTCTGCATAATGGGCTGCTCATCTAGATATTGCGCCACCAGTTCCGGTTCCAAACCAATTTTCGCTGATATTTGCAGAGGGTTTCCTTGCAAGGTCCCAGTCAATTTATCCCCTGAGTCAAAAGTCAGCATTTGCAATGGGATCTGCGACATTTCTGGATCATTTGTCTCTTTTAAGGTCAAAAGCAAACACACCGCCGTCCCTTGGGGAAGCGGGATGGGCACCGAACTTTGACAGCTCTCCAAAGTGGTTTCTGAAAAATCGCCCGGGAAAAGTTTTTCATTCCAATCGCGGACCCGGTAATGACGAGAGCCTAGAATATTTTTGAACTCAGCTCGGGCCACCGGCCTTGAGGAAGAAACTTCCAAGGGAGCTGAATAATATTCTGTTGGCGGTAAGAATTTTTTCTTGGCGAGGCCCTCGGTTATTTTGCGATTGAAACTGTAAAGAACAGCTCCTAAAGCCAAAATGACGAGGCAGGACAAAGCGGCTAAAATGCGAAAGTAAGGTTTTAGTTTCTTCATTGGATCGCTTGACAATAAGGGGGCTGAAGCAAATAGTCAAAGCCATGAAACTGACCCCTTTGCAAATGCAAAAACTCGTTGAAAAAGTTTTTGAGCAATGGAAACAAAACGACATCGTTATCTACAAAGACGACGAGAAAAAAGTCTTCGCCCGTGCTGTCGAAGTGATCAAAGCTGACTATCAACGCGAATCTCAATTAGAGAGCGACGTACATGGAATGCTAGATAAGCTAGAGCAGACCAACGCTGGTGAGTTCCAACGCTACAAAATGTTTCCCATTCTCAAACAGAAATTGGCCAAGGAAAGGAAAATCGTCCTGTGATTATTTCCGAAGACCGCCAATCTCACCTAGCTCACATTCTGACCGACGCGATTTGGGAAGATGACCTGGTCGATTACAAAGACGAAGACCAAGCCTTGCGACTGGCTAAAAAGGCAATTGCCCAATTTGTCAAAGAAGACACTGACATCGATCAGCGGGCTCGAGACAAAGTCGCCACTTTGAAGCGCGGAGTGGTCGAAGGCAGCCCTGAATGGGACATTATGTATAAAAAATATTACGAAGAAGAACGAGGAAAACGTGGCAAAGTCTAAAGCAAAAGCAAGTTCAAAAAAGTCTAATCAGAAGCAGGTTAAAAAGGCTGTGATGAAAAAAACTGCAGATAAGAAGGTTGTGGCTAAAACAGCACCGGCAAAAAAATCGCCAGCAAAAAAATCAGCGGTAAAGAAACCC
>JAYTZS010000119.1:0-14789 GCA_043741885.1 Bdellovibrio sp.
GCTCGATTTCGATACGATAGCGCTGATTGCGCCTGAATTTGGCTTCGAAGCAGTCAACGCCTTCCGCTCGGCCGAAGAAGTGATCTTTGATGCAGCAGAAGTGAACACTGCAGAATTGATCACCAGATCGCCGGTTGTGACCATCATGGGTCACGTCGATCATGGAAAGACTTCTTTGCTCGACACCATTCGCAACACCAGCGTCGCATCAGGCGAAGCCGGTGGAATCACTCAACACATTGGAGCGTACCAAGTCACGACTGAGGGCGGATACGTGATCACCTTCCTGGATACTCCAGGACATGAAGCGTTCACGGCCATGCGAGCTCGTGGAGCGAATGTTACCGATATCGCCATTGTGGTTGTAGCAGCTGATGATGGAGTGATGCCACAAACGGCAGAAGCCATTAGTCACGCCAAAGCAGCCGGAGTTCCGATGATCATTGCGATCAACAAAATGGACAAGCCGGGAGCCAATCCGGACCGAATCAAGCAGCAATTGACCGAGTACGAAGTCGTCCCCGAAGAATGGGGTGGTACAACTATGTTCGTCGGAGTTTCTGCTCTGAAGAAAACTGGGATCTCTGAGCTCTTGGAGCAAATTCGCTTGATTGCAGAAGTGGCAGAACTGAAAGCAAATCCGACTCTTCCGGGAACAGGCGCCGTCGTCGAATCTCGATTGGAAAAGGGCCGCGGCAACGTCGCCACTTTGCTAGTCAAAGACGGGACTGTAAAACTTGGACAACAGATTGTTGCAGGGACGGTGACGGGGCGTGTGCGAAGTTTGACCAATGACCGTGGAGAAAAAATCAAAGAAGCGGGACCTGGAATGCCAGTCGAAGTTTTGGGCCTTGCGGGAACACCGCTAGCTGGAGACCGATTTGATATTGTTGCTGATGAAAAAGTAGCAGACGACGTGGTTCGCGTTCGAAAGCAGCAAGCAGATAAGAGCAACACTCCGGCCGGAAAAATTTCTCTCGAGGAGATTTTTGCAAAAGTGAAACAGGGGGATGTTAAAGAATTGAACATCGTCTTGAAAACTGATGTGACGGGCTCCTTGGAAGCCATCACTGGAATGCTGAACAAAGTTTCAACTCCGGAAGTGAAGCTCAAAATCATTCACTCGGCAGTGGGTGGAGTGACTGAGAATGACGTATTGCTTGCGCAAACGGCAAAAGGAATTGTGGTTGGATTCAATGTTCGACCTGACGGTGGCGCAACGACGACGGCCAAGCGGACCGGAGTCGAGATTCGCAGCTACACGATTGTCTATGAGATGATGGATGACTTGCGTAAAGCCATGGCAGGATTGTTGACTCCGGATATCGTCGAAAAAGTCATGGGTCGGGCCGAAGTTCGAAATGTTTTCACAGTTCCAAAAATTGGCACAATTGCAGGATGTTTCATCACCGATGGCAAAATCCAACGAAGCAATATGTCGCGTTTGGTTCGAGACGGAAAGATCATTTTTGAGAGCAAGATTTCATCTTTGAAGCGATTCAAAGACGATGCTCGTGAAGTGGCTTCCGGTTTTGAGTGCGGTATCGGAATCGAAAACTTCAACGACGTCAAAGTTGGCGATGTGATCGAAGCTTATGTGAAAGAAGAAGTGGCACGTCAATTGACTTCAGTTCCGGCACCAGAAGCGAAAATTTAATTCTTAGCGAATCTCAGGGCAACTCCTATGCTCTGAGATTTTCGAATTCAACTGGAATCTTTCCTCAGAGAGTTTCAAAAAAGAAATCTCCCTGGAAAGAGATTCTTTTGATTTTAAAAGGAAGATTTCTCTAATGAAAACTCAGGGTGATGGTGGGCGAAGAATCGCCAGGGCCGAACAAGAAATTCAAAAGACAGTGGCTCTGTATCTTCTCTCCGGATTCAGTCAACAGCTCAGCGGATTGGTTACTATTTCCAAAGTGATGATGCCGGCTGATCTCCGAGCTGCGAAAGTTTACGTCAGTGTTTTAGGCACCCAACAAGAACGAAAAGCGACAATTGAGACTTTGCAGAAGCGAGCTTTTGAAATTCAAAAGTACATTGGCGATCACTTGCGAATGAGATTTTGTCCTAAACTTACCTTTTTTGCTGACGATACGACTGAGCATGTTCTTAAAGTAGATCGAATCCTGCATGAACTAGAAGAGCAAAAAAGGAAGTTAGCAGCCGATACCGCAGTTTCCAACAACACAGAATCTGAAAAGGCTCCTGCCGATGAGCAGTGAATCCCAGCTCAATTCTTCTGAAATCATTAGTGAAAGCTGGGTCGCCCTCAGCCCGCAGTTGGCTTTGGTTGCAGGTCTGAGCCTTGTGTTTTCGATTGGCATGGGGATTCTCGCTATGGTTCACGTGGTTGGCTATCTTTTGATGGCACCTCTGACGATTGGATATTTGAAATGTCTGGTGCAAATCCGAAACAAACAAGTTTTTCAATTCTCTGATTTGTTTTGGTGTTTTCACAACATGAACCGAATGATTCATTCCATTTTACTTAGCCTGATTGTGCCATTGGGGTACTTGGGTTTTATTTTGCTGATTCCGGGAATTTGGTGGGTGGTCGCCAGCTGTTTTTCCAATGTGCTTTTTTTAATCGGTCCTGAAGACTCCATCGGAGCCATCAAGAAATCAATGGCTTTGGTGAAAGGCCGCTGGTGGAATATCGCCAATCTTCTGGGATTGGTTTTTTTGATCAATTTCGCTGGAGCCCTTTGCTTTGCAGTGGGACTTTTGGTGTCCTTGCCGGTGACCACTTTGGCCCTCTTCATCGCTGCGGAAAAACTTCTTCGGATCCCGGCTTTAACGCCGCCTCAATTTGTCGAAACGAAAATTCCCGAATCTCCTGCAGTTTCTGTGACCTCTGTAAATACTATGAACACCAGTGAAACTTCGGCTGATTCCCCTGTGGTCGCACCATAAATGGCTTTTCACGGCCTGCTACTTCTCGACAAACCGACAGGTCTAACCAGCCATGATGTGGTTGCTAAAGTTCGCAGGATTCTGGGAACCAAATCCGTTGGACACTCAGGAACTTTGGATCCTTTGGCCTCTGGATTGATGGTGCTTTTGATTGGCGAGGCGACGAAATTAAGTCAGTATATTTTAGAGCAAAATAAAGCCTACAAAGTCCGCGCTCAATTGGGTTTGACCACCGACACTTTGGATACCACCGGACAAACTTTAAAGACCGCTGCGATCACTTCCACTAGGCAACAGATTCGAGAAGCAGCTGCTGCTCTCCATGGTGAAATGCAATTATCAGTACCGCTATTTTCAGCTGCCAAAGTTGATGGCAAGAAACTGTACGAGTACGCCCGACGGGGTCAGTCTATTGAGCCACCAGTGAAAACCATGAAATTTTTTGACCTGGAAGTTTTAGATCAGGGAGCTGATTGGGTGGAGGCTTCCATGCGCTGCTCCAAGGGTTCTTTCATCCGCAGTTGGGTGCATCTTCTCGGGGAAAATTTGGGCTGTGGAGCGGCCATGAGTCAGCTGCGTCGGACCGAATCGATGCCGTACACTCTCGATCAAGCTCTGAGTTTCGAAGAGCTCGAACAAGTCATGAAATCCTTATCAGAAGGTCAAGAGCCGCAGGGAAAAGGTTTCGTTCCGATGTTAGCAGCTTTGCCACAGGCTAAGCTGATCCGAGTCAAAGGGCAGGACCAAGTCATGATCACTAATGGATTGATTTCGCATGACCTGCGAACCTTGCTAATTGCGACTTTTCAACCCGGTCGGGATGACGTCATTAAAATTCTAGCTCAAGAATCCGGGCACCTGTTGGCCTTGATTGGGCTGGAGAGCCAAAAGGGATTTGTCTTTCGCCGAGTATTTCGCTACTCGGACTGAGCTTTGATTGACCTTTCTCTGAGCTGCGATTAGAACCTAGGCACACCCACGCTTCGTGATCGACAGCCATGACGTCATGGAGAGTGGCAGTGATTTGTAAACCAGCCAAGCATTTGGCTCATCCGAGGAGGACGTTAATGGCCGTCACAACAGAGAAAAAAGCAGCGATCGTTAAGAAATTTCAGCGGGCCGATTTGGACACTGGAAGTTCGGAAGTTCAAGTCGCACTTTTAACAGCGCGAATTCTTGACATGACTTCTCACTTCACGACTCACAAAAAAGACATTCACGGACGCCGTGGAATGATGAGAGCCGTCAACATGCGACGAAAGCTTTTGGATTACCTCAAGCGCACGGATTTGAAGAAATATGAGACTCTCATCAAAGAATTGGATCTGAGAAAATAAAAAGCTCCCAAAGTGTTGTAAAAAAGGCCTCCGAAATGAGGCCTTTTTCATTTGTGGCCTTAAATCTGTTATCTTGACTTCGCTCCTCTGGCTTTGACTTTGCCCCAGTTCAAAATTTTTAAAATCCTGATTGAGAATTTGCAAAAACAAATTGAGAAAATAATTCAAATAGAGATTCAAATTCTCTCAAAACAATGAAAAACTCGAGAAGACAAAAACAATAAACCCCGACGATGTAAGTTCGGGAGCGGCCCCTCAAATGAAGGGCCACCAAAGGAGAGACATGAAGACAACAGTCACAACACTGGTCGGCGATAAACAGATAACTCTTGAGACCGGGCGAATGGCCAAGCAAGCGGATGGATCGGTTCTAGTATCTTGTGGTAACAATGTGGTTTTGGTGACAGCTGTTTCATCAAAAAAGCCAACAACTTTGGACTTCTTCCCATTGACCATCGAATACATTGAAAAGTTTTTTGCCACTGGAAAAATTCCCGGAGGCTATTTTAAGCGTGAAGGCCGGCCGACCACAGATGCGATTTTGACAGCCCGACTGATCGATCGTCCTCTGCGACCAAAATTTCCTGAAGGCTATCGTTTTGAAACTCAAGTGGTGGCAACTGTTCTCAGCGCTGACGGTGCGTTCCCAATGGAAATTCTGGCGAGCCTAGGAGCTTCAGCTGCTTTGCATATTAGTGACATTCCATTTGACGGCCCCACAGCCTCAATTCAAGTGGCGCGAGTTGATGGTCAATTGATTGTCAATCCGACTCCGCAGCAGATGGAAAAGTCTGACATGGACGTGATTGTCGCTGGAACCAAGCAGGGCATCTTGATGGTTGAAGGTGAAACTAAATTTATTTCTGAAAGTGACATGTTCGCGGCGATTAAATTTGGTCATCAATCGTTATTGCCACTCCTCAACGCGCAAGAAGAACTGCGTGAGAAATTCGGCTCTAAGCCAAAACGCGAATGGAAAGCTCCCACCATCGATGCAACATTTGCAAAAGCAGCTGAGGATTTCCTCAGCGCGCCAATCGAAAAAGCAATGAATGTACGGGAAAAAATGGAGCGCTACGGAGCTTACGCAAAAGCAAAAGAAGCTGCAAAAGCGGCACTTCTAGCTAATATCACCGACGACAAGTTGAAAGTGACTCGTGAAAAAGAATTAGAAAAAGTTTTGGAAGACCTGAAGTACAAGCATTCCCGAGAGATGATTCTGTCCAAAGGTGTTCGAGTCGATGGCCGTGACACCAAAACTGTGCGACCGATTTCTTGTGAAGTGGCCGTGTTGCCTCGAGCTCATGGATCCGGCTTGTTCACTCGCGGAGAGACTCAGGTTTTGGGAACCGTGACTTTGGGAACTGGAGATGACGAACAGATGATCGATTCTTTGCATGGAATGCAAAAGCGTCGCTTGATGCTTCATTACAATTTCCCTCCTTACTCGGTTGGCGAAACTGGTCGAATGGGTGGACAAGGCCGTCGCGAATTGGGGCATGGAAATTTAGCTGAGCGAGCGATCAAATCGATCATGCCTGATTTTGAAAAATTCCCTTACACTGTGCGGATAGTGGCCGATGTGATGGAGAGCAATGGTTCGTCTTCCATGGGAACTGTTTGCTCGGGAATCATGGCTTTGCTAGACGCTGGAGTCCCAATCAAGAACAACGTGGCTGGAATCGCTATGGGATTGATCAAGGAGGGCGAACGGTATGCTGTTCTGACTGATATCCTTGGAGATGAAGATCATTTGGGAGATATGGATTTCAAAGTGGCAGGAACCAATCAAGGAATCACTGCCGTGCAGATGGATATCAAAATTGACTCGATCAGTTTCCAAGTGATTGAGACGGCATTGAATCAGGCCAAAGATGGACGGATTCATATCCTCAATGAAATGGAAAAAGTGATCAAAGTTCCACGTGGCCAAATTTCTGAATTTGCACCGAGAATTGAAACGATCAAAATTCACCCCGATAAAATCCGTGAAGTCATTGGATCTGGTGGTAAAGTCATCCGTGGAATCACTGAACAAACCGGTGTGAAGATTGACATTGAAGATGATGGAACGATCCACATCTCATCAGCCGATCCGGCAGCGACCAAGCGAGCAATTGCCATCATCAATGACATTTGCGCCGAAGCTGAAGTGGGCAAAACCTACAAGGGCCGAGTCGTGAAAATTGCTGACTTCGGAGCGTTCGTAGAAATTTTGCCAAACACCCAAGGTCTGTTGCACATCTCTGAGATTGCTCATGACCGTATTCGCCAAGTGACCGACGTTCTATCTGAAGGTGATGAGATTGATGTGAAAGTTTTGGATGTGGACCGCGCTGGTCGCATCAAGCTGTCACGCAAAGCCCTGCTCGAAAAAGCTCACTAAAGAAACAGAGCGAACACGGTGGTTCGATTTAAAAAAACAGTCTTAAAAAACGGGATTCGAGTGGTCACTGAAATGCACTCCGAATCCCGAGCCGCGTCCCTTGGTATTTGGGTCACGACCGGTACCCGTGATGAAAAACCGGGTGACGAGGGGATTTCCCATTTCCTCGAGCATTTGGTGTTCAAAGGCACTGCAACTCGTTCTGCCTATCAAATTGCCAAATCTCTCGAAGCATTGGGCGGTGAACTCAATGCCTACACCACTCGAGAATACACCTGCTATCATGCTTTGGTCTTGAAGGATCATTGGCCGCTAGCGCTCGATGTTCTGACGGATTTGGTTTCGAATATGAAAGTCAATCGGCTCGATTTTGCTTTGGAAAAATCAGTGATTCTGCAAGAAATCACTATGGGTGATGACGCTCTGGAAGAGCTGATATATGATGAATATCTCAGCCGTTGCTTGCCGAAACACTCCCTCGGGCGATCCATCTTGGGAACTGAAGCTTCAATCAAGGCGATGACCCAAAGACAAATTCTTACCTATTACAAAGAGCGCTATTCCGGTTCAAACCTGATTGTTTCGGCTTCAGGAAACATAGATCACGAAGAGTTTATTTCAGCAGTTGAAAAGGCTCTCTCTCACAAACCTAAAAAAAGTCTCAAAGTCCAAAGAACTCGGCCACATCATCGGGCTTTTCGCGGAGTGATTGAACGGCCGGTGGAGCAGTTGCATTTGCTCTTAGGTTTGCCATGTTCCAGCTTCAAGGACCGTGATCGCTTCGAAGCCTTCATCGTGAATGCCCTGTTGGGCGGTGGTATGACTTCTCGGTTGTATCAAAGTGTGCGCGAGAAAAAGGGCTTGGTTTACTCGATCTACTCAAGCTTGAATACTTTTGATAACTTCGGAATCACCAATATTTATGCTAGCTGTGAGAAGGCGAACATGAAAAAAGTAATCAAAACAATCGCTCAAGATTTGCGAAAAGTTGCAAAGCACGGTGTGACCCAGACTGATATCAATTTGTTTCGAACTCAGCTGACGGGCGGTCTTCTTTTAGGAGCTGACGACATTGAAAATCGAATGCAATCCATCGGGGTGAACGAAATGGTTTTTGGCAAATACAAGCCAGTCGAAGAAATCATAGATGAAGTCAACGCTATCACAGTGAATTCGGTGAATGCTTATTTAGAAAAATATTTCCATTTGAATAAAATGGGAGCAGTTCTCATGGGCGGTGGCGCCAATGAGCTGAAAGACTGGTTTTTAGATTTCGTTTTTTAATTTTTTCAGGAGAGACTTATGAATCAAATGACACAGGTTCCACTGCGTGTGAAAACTCTCGATCATTTCAAAGGAGAGTTGCCAGCTTATCAGACGCCGTTGGCAAGTGGATTTGATGTTCGGGCTCAACTGGATCAATCTATCATTCTGAAGCCGGGGGAACGTGCTCTGATTGCCACTGGGCTTTCTTTTGAGATCCCAGCAGGTTTCGAACTTCAGGCTAGACCTCGCAGTGGCCTCGCAGCAAAGCACGGGATCTCCATCGTCAACACTCCAGGCACGATTGATGCTGATTATCGAGGCGAAGTGAAAATCATTTTGATCAATCACAGTTTGGAATCTTTTGAAATCAAAGATCAAGAGCGAGTGAGCCAGTTGGTATTAGCTCCAGTCGTTCAAGCGCAATTCCAGGTGGTCAAGGAGCTCGGTCAGTCCACTCGCGGTTCCGGGGGATTTGGCTCAACCGGGAGATAAAATCAGAAGGTAAAATCAGAAGGTAAAATTGGTGGATAGAGCGATGAACCAATTTCTGAGTTACTTTCCGAGCTCGACCTCAGGGGATTCGTCCCGATCGTTGTGCCAAGTTTTCTCGATGTGGCTATTGGCAATTGAATTCCAAATCCATAGAGAAAAGAAAATTGCATAAAGCGCCACCAAGACTCGAAGAACTAATTTTCGATCGACTTTTAAATTCTCCACAAATCCCACTAAGAGCAAAAGTGCTGTCAGTGCCATTCCGACAAGAGAAATTGGCGGAACGTAGCCGCTGACAATCTGAAAAAGGAATTGGGGAATATTTGCGAATAAAACCACCGTGAATAGCTTTCGGAAAGAAACCGTGTGATTGGCAAAGATCTGAAAGCAATAATAAAAGAACAGGGTGGAAATTCCTAGCATCAGCAAAGTCAAAATAGGTGAGACGATCAGAGATGTAATGATCGAGAATGTTGATTTTCGCTCAACACAAGCTCCGAGCACTCCAGTTGAGGCTGTGATCAAAATTTGCAAAAGAAAAATCCTGTGCCAGGTCCAATCTGGAACGGCTTTGATCTCTTCCATGGGATGGCGGAGAAAAGGAATCAGAAAATTTTTGATCTCAATCAAATCTGATTTTATTTTTTCTTGAAAGCTCATTTCTAGAGACTAGGGGAGCTTGGGGACTGAATCAAGTCTCTTTCAAGTCTCCTTCAAGTCTCTCTAAAATCTCTTTCAGCCAAGAACTGCGCTCTGTTCAAAAGGTCTTCCGCCATTGAGCTCTTTCCTGTTTCTCTGAGCTTGTGGTCTAATCTCCAACCAAGACAACTCAGTGGAGTGTTTATTTTCTGGCTGGTCCAAATCAAATGCAGCCGCCAGAACAACGGGTTTTTATCTTGTGACCGAGAAAAATCCGCTTCTTCAATAGGACATGAGAGCCTTCGTAAAGAGAATGCTGATTTACCAGGAAGCTGTCCCGCCAATGTGACCGAAGCTAAGCAAGAAAAACTGTGCTGATAAAGTAATTGGGAAAGGTCATGGTAGGAACTCTGATCGATGATCAAATGCACTTTTCGACCGCCAGAGCTGTATTCCTTCAGAAATTCCAGAAGCCTACGCTGGCGTTTTGCTGAATCTTTCCAAGCCAAATTCAAATGAAAAACTTCATAACCATGAGAGGCCAACCAGTGCGGCGCTGAATTCCAATAGGCAAGAAAGTAAAATAAACTTCGCTTTCCACTTGCAAACACCAAAGGATAGCGAGTGAGAAGTCGGTTGGGGATCAGCTCCAGAACTTCGAACAGGCGTGACCTCTTCCAGTTATGAGCCATCACTACAAAGAGAAAAATAAAGCAAAAGCAAAGAGCGAAAATCATTAAAAGGAAGTGTCCAATCGGACTGTCAAATCAACCGCATTCTTGTCAGTGGTCTGATTGACCATGGCCGATCTCCATCCGGCTTCGGCTCCAATGCTAAAATTTTTGTTGATGAAAGCGTCGAGGCCGCCGAAAAACAAAGCAACTGGTGTGGTGTCGTTTACAGAAATATTTTGTGAGGCGTCCTCCATTTTTAGAAAGCGAGTGCCGAGCCCCCCTCCCAAGCGATAGCCAGTCGTTGGAGACAAGAGATCTCGGTGCAGCACTTTCAAGTCAAATTCGCGAAGTGATCTAGATTCAGAGCCGCTGTTGGCTTGACCAAAATTCAAGAGAGCTGTTTCGGCCGACCAATTAGGCGAGAAGAGGTCAATTCCTAAGGAAATTTGAAAACCATTTTGATATTTGAAGCTGTCTTTTCCTTGCACACTGACAGAGTTAGCCGAGGTGATGATGCCAAATCCAGCATGCATTTTAATTTCGTCCAAAGGGTCATGGGCATTTTCATTGATCGAAACTTTTTTGCGATTCAGCTGGGTCACCAGATCATCATAACTGACTTCTTCGAACTCAGGGGAAGCAGCGGCCTGGACGAAAGTTGCGGTCAACGAAAACAGGCCCAGCACGAGAGTCATAAAAACACGAATGTTGATTGTCTTCATTTGCTCAGTCTAACAAAAAAAGACCGAATCGCAAAACCGGGCCTTTCCGACTGGACCTCTTTGTTGGCATAATAAACAGATGAGTGTTGTTTTTTCATCCCGCAAAAAATGTTTCTGCGCTTTTTGTCGCTCACCGCGAAAAGTGTACAGAAAGAAAAATATTGGAGTCACAGATGTGTTCGGAGCGGCCTTGGGAGCCGGCTCAGTGATGTTTGCTATTTTCCAAGAGTTTGACCCCCGAGCAATTTTGCTATTCATGGCTTTTCTTGCAATTTCGGAAGTGTTTATCAAAGTGCGCTGGCGAATTGCGATTGTCTGCAAACAGTGCGGATTTGACCCTGTTTTGTATCTTAGAGACTCGCAAAAAGCATCACTGAAAGTGCAATTTCATTTGGAGCGACGAAAGACGGATGCAGCTAGCTTGCTTTCGCCGGCACTGAATTTGCCGACGATCAACAAAGAACGCTCAGATTTGATTCAAAAAGCTCACGCCGGCTCGCTGATTAGCAAACACATCTAAGAGGCTGTTTCAGATTCAAAACTGCAAGGCGCAAGGAGGAGAGCGTACGCCTGTACGCCGACGACGCGGCAACGCTGTCAGTTTTGAATCTGAAACAGCCTCTAAATTTTAAATTCCCAACAGCAGTTGGTCAGGCTATGCTTGCCTGGCCTATGAATAAAATCAATAAGACCCTGGTTGTCGTTCCAACTTACAACGAAAAAGAAAATATCACTCCCTTGGTGGAAGCAATAGTAGCTCAAAATTTGCCAATTGATATATTGGTGGTTGACGACAACTCCCCAGATGGAACGGCTGCTGCAGTTCAACTGTTACAACAAAAGTTTTCGCAGTTGCATCTTCTCTCCAGGGGTAGAAAAGAAGGTTTAGGTCGAGCTTATTTAGCTGGCTTCCAATCGGGATTGGAACGCGGCTTTGATGCTTTGATTGAAATGGATGCGGATTTTTCCCACCGTCCTCAGGATTTAATAGTACTCTTAAAATCTTTGGAAACTTCTGATTTTTCAATTGGTTCCCGATATGTCCCAGGAGGAGGCACAGTGCACTGGGGATTTTGGCGCAAAGTGATCTCACGTGGCGGAGGAATTTATTCCAGATTGATTTTAGGTTTTCCGATCAATGATTGGACCGGGGGATTCAATGCGTGGAGAAAAGAGACTCTGCAGAAAATTGGACTCGAATCCGTTAGGTCCAATGGATATAGCTTTCAGATCGAGTTGAAGTACAAAGCTCTGAAAGCCGGCTGCAAAGGAACTGAGGCACCGATTCTGTTTGAAGATCGCCGGGTCGGTCAGAGCAAGATGTCATCGAAAATTGTCTTGGAGGCTTTGTACCGAGTGTGGCTTTTGAGGATGAAATGAAAATTTTTTCTTTTCTGCTCCGTCTAACTTTCGGTCTGACTTTTTTTCTCATATTCTCCTCAGCGCTGTCATCGCGAGCAGAAGTTCAAACTCAAACTCAAACCAAAGGTTATGCCTATCAAGCAAAAACTTTGCAGGCAGATGTCGAAGTCTATGAGAAACCAAGCTTTGATTCGACGGTAATTGCCACTTTGTCCGAGGGAAAAGTGTTTGATGTCTCAAAGACTGTTAAAAACTCATTCTATAAAATTCGCATCAAAACGGGAGTGCTTGGTTACGTCTTTGACGGAGACTTACAGCCTTTATTTTCTGATGCTTCCATGCCTCACGAAAGACCAAGCAAAAAAAAGAAAGCAGCCGGCGGAGGAAAAAAGAAACGTCACAGCTTCGAGTACACTCAGTTTGCAGGATTTCAAGTTCAGAATATTCAGTTTGAAGAAGACACCATGGGTAGCAAAAGGCGAGAAGCTCTGAGCTTTTTTGGTGCTAAGATTTCGGGGCCAAATTTAATTCTGGAGGGCGCAAGTCCGTCGGAAATGAATTTCATTTTTCATATGGGTGCTCCAAGCTATTACGAAAGTGAAACTCGAAAACCGGCAGATGGCTGGATTTTTATCGCTGATTTCCTTTTGCAAACTTATTTTCCACAAACTAAAAACAGTTTGTTATTTGTTGGTTTTGGTCCAATGTTTCGCTATTCAAAGTTTTCAACAGCTTTGCTCGACTCGGGTACTGGAAAAACTACGGACTATTCCCTAGAGGACATCGCTATCGGAGGCGTGTTCAACCTTGGAGCTGCTTTGCGCTGGAACTCGCTAGCGCTTCGCGGCGATCTGCAGTATTTCTGGGAAAAGCAGGCTTACTTTGGTGGTGGCCTCTCCATTCAATTCGCATTTTGACAAAGCAGTTCGGGTCTGAGAAATCTGCCAGTTATGAGTGAAAATTCTTCGATTCAAATTCTGACTGATGATGTGATTGACCAGATTGCGGCCGGTGAAGTGGTCGAAAGACCCGCACATTTAGTCAAGGAGCTGGTTGAGAACAGCCTTGACGCTGGAGCCGGCAAAATTTCTGTCGAGTTTTTCGATGGTGGCCGAAGTGTAAAAATCTCCGACAACGGAAGTGGAATCGACCAGAAGGAGCTCAGATTTGCACTCGACCGCCACACCACGAGCAAAATTCGCCAGTCCTCAGATCTCTGGAAGTTGCAGAGCTTCGGATTTCGCGGTGAAGCTTTGGCAAGTATCGCTTCCGTCAGTGAACTGACCTTGATTTCAAAACCACGAAGTCAGACCACAGCTGCACGAGTGATCAGCCATTTTGGAGCGCGCCAAGAGTTGGAATTGATCGGTGGCTCCGAAGGCACTTCCGTTCAAGTCGATAGACTTTTTGAAAATGTCCCAGCGCGGTTGAAGTTCATGCGAAGTTCAGCCGCCGAGAGCTCACGAATCAAAATAACTTTGAAAGCTTTGGCCTTGTCTCATCCGGCAGTTGAATTCAAAATTTCCCAGGATCATCATTTGATCTCTTTCTGGCCCGCATGTGCTTCTAAATTGGCCAGAGCTCAGCAGATTTTACAAATCTCTCAGCTGTTCGAGGGCACAGCGACTCGTGGAAGCATCACCGCACATTCGATTTTCGCCAGTCCCCAAGACGTTCAGAAGACCGCAAAAGATCTGTGGTTTTTTGCTCAGAATCGATGGATTCAAGACCGCAGTTTGCAAGCTGCAGTCATGGAAGCTTACCGTCAGCTCCTCATGCATGGAGAGTTTCCAATTTGTATTTCTTGGATTGAAACAGACCCTCAACAGATCGACGTCAATATACATCCAACAAAGTCACAAGTAAAATTTGCCGAGCCGTCAATGGCCTTTCGAGCAGTTCAAGCCTCAGTCCGTGATGTCTTAGAGCGTGCTCCCTGGCTGCCACGCACCAACCACACCTATTCTGCTGCCATCCCTGCGACCCCGGGCTCCTTGGAGCTTGAAAAAGAAGGTCTCAACATACCTGAACATTCAAATCAGAATTCAGTCCAAAGTTCGGTCGAGCAATTTTCAATGCAGTTCAAATCGGAAGATTTGGGTGGCACGCAGTTTCCGCAAAAATCTTGGTCAGTGCGAGAGTCTGCCGCTACAGAATTCAGTACACAGCCGACAGTGGCCCCAGCCACTCGCGATGAAAATTCAAGCTCATTGGCCACCACCGGCTATTGGTCTTCGCTGCAAGTGCTGTCGCAAACGAATCTCACCTATCTTCTGACGCAAAATTCAAAGGGGCTTGTGATTGTTGACCAGCATGCAGCTCATGAGCGAGTGATTTTTGAAAAATTAATGGCAGCTTGGAAAGGCGGAAAGATTGAAATTCAAGAATTTCTTTTCCCTTTGGCAGTCGAGCTTTCGCCGGAAAAAGTGGAAGCGTTGGAGAAAGAAAAAGAAATCTTCGGCCAGCTTGGAATCACATTGGAAGCTTTGGGTCCAGACACTATTGGAATTCGTTCGGCCCCGAGCATTCTGAAAGAGTCCGCCTTGCATCAGATCCTCGAAAAGATGTCGCAGGAATTGGTCGACCAAGGTGGCAGCCACCGACTGGAGAGAAAAATCGGCGATGTGCTAGCAACACTTTCTTGTCACTCGGCGGTTCGGGCAGGGCAGGCGCTCAGCCAAGAGGAAATGAAAGCCTTGCTTGTGCAAATGGATCAATACCCTCTTTCCAGCTTCTGTCCTCATGGCCGGCCGGTCAGTGTCGAATATCCGTTTCATCAATTAGAAAAAGATTTCGGGCGAATTGTTTAAATTGTGAAAGTCATTTTTATTGTTGGTTCGACGGCATCTGGAAAATCTCAGTTGGCTTTTGCCTGGGCGCAACGGCTGGGTGGGGCGATTATCAACTGCGATAGCATTCAAGCCTACCAAGGTTTGGATATTGGCTCGGCCAAGCCATCGAAGCAAGAACGAGCTCAGATTCCCCATTTCTTATTTGA
>JAYTZS010000120.1:0-5467 GCA_043741885.1 Bdellovibrio sp.
TTTCGACCCAACAATTCAATTCTGGCAATGGTGGGAAATTTTGATGCTTCGTTCAAAGCCAAAGTTGAACAGACTTTCGCTCAATGGCAATCCACTCCGCTTGAGAAGCGACCAGCTCGAGAGAAACCACCGGCTCTTTCAGGTGGAACTAAGCTTTTTACTAAGCCAGGGTTGCAGCAAACTCAAATACGGATTGGCGAGCTTGGAATTGCGCGCAATGACCCTGATTTTCTGAAACTTCGCCTTGCCAATGTGGTTTTGGGCGGTGCTTTTGCCAGTCGTCTAAATCAGAAAGTTCGCGATGATTTGGGCCTGACCTATTCGATTTCTTCTCATTTTGACGCCAAAAGAGAAGCTGGAAGTTTTGAAGTTTCGACGTTTGCTCGGAATGACAAAGTAGGCGAAGCCATTCGCAACAGTTTGCAAGTGATCAAGGAATTTCAATCGTCGGGCATTACCGAAAACGAGTTAAAATCAGCCAAAGCCTTGCTGGTGGGTCAATTTCCAGCGGCAATCGAAACAGCCGATCGTCTGGCCTTCAATTTACTGGTCCTCCGTGTGAATGGGATTCCGGATTCTTATCTAACAGATTTTCTTAAAAATGTGAATTCAGTCACTTTGAGTGATGTGAATCAAGCGATCCACCAGAGACTGGCCGTTGAGAAACTGAAGGTCGTGGTTTTTGCTGATGAGCCAGCTGTAAGCGCACAGTTGAAAAATCTAGGCCCGTTTGAAGTCGTTAAAGCTCAATAAAAAACACAATGAAAAAAACAGTGAAGTTTTATTTCTTTTGTTTCATTCGGTAGAAAATATAAACGGCAATGGCTGCTAAAAGAACTGCCAAACTGAGCAACAGGCTTTTGGCTTTGCTCCCTGATCCGGAGCCACCCTTAACATCGCCTTGGGATCCGACCATGTCTGCGGGCATTGAGCCTGAAATCGGAGCCCCCAAAGACTCGCCTCCAGGTCGCAAGCTTCCACCGCTTCCTGAGGATCCTTGGCCAACCTGATTATTAGTTGCAATCACTCGCAAACTCATCACAGCCTTATAGAAGTCATTGCTGTACTTTGTGTAAAAATCTTTGTGAGCGCTCAGAGTCACAAGAACGGCAATGCGGTCTTTGATCGTTGCCAAATAGCGAGTGAAATAATTCGGCACTTCGCTACCAATATGAAGAGCATCAATCCAAATGTGGTCGTTAATTTTAACTTGCTTGGGTGCAATTTTCACTTGGCCGACAGCGCCAGCCGTGTTTTTGGTTGCTGGATTTGCCAAGTGTTGAGTGTAGGCCTCTAAAGAATCGGTCGGCCCCACTTCTTTCGCAGTCAAAATGATGACAGCTTCTTTGGATTCTTTGTCGACTTCACTGCGGCAAACCCATTCGGTGTGTTCCAAAACGCATTTCCAGTTGTCCGAAAGTTCGAAGGTCACATAGGCATTGCGAAAAACTTTTGCATCCACGGCCAAACTGGTTAAGATAACCGCAACGGCGATCCCTATCTTCATGCGTAACTCCTTGTGAGCTAGCTTCATGTTAAGAGGAAAACGCTATTTTGTGAAGTTTATACTTTGATTGAATCTCTCATGAGGTGACTTTATGATGAATCTCTACCAACTGCAGTCGTTCGTTACTGTGATCAGTGAGGGAAGTATGACAGGGGCAGCTGATAAACTGTTCCTCACTCAACCAGCAATCAGCCAACAGATTCGCAACTTAGAAGAAGATTTGGGCGTAGATCTTTTGGTCAGGGGAGTTAGGCAGATCAAACCGACTTTGCAAGGCGAAGTGCTATTTGATTATGCAAAGCGGATTTTGCAATTGTCTCAACAAGCCGAAGTCGCAGTGAAGGCAATGGGAGCCGAATTGAAAGGGCAACTCCGAGTTGGCACTTTGGATTCCATCGGAGTTCAATTGATGAGTCCAATTGTGAGCCGACTTCTCAAGCACAACCCAGAACTGAATATCAAGGTAGAGTACGGGCGAGGCGAAGACCTGATCAGAAAGTTCAAGAAAAATGAAATCGACATTCTAATTTTACCAAACGTTGAGTCCGAGTTTCACGCTTCGCTGGAAGAAAGCGAAAAAAAATTCTTATTCAAGGAAGAAATGTGGCTGGTTGGAACCGGAAAAGACAGCGACATTCCTAAACAAATCGATGTGTCGGAATATGTTCGATACCCCATTATCCTTTTCACTGGAGAATATCCCCATTTCAATCAGACACTGGAGCAGCTGCTACTGAAAGCTAAAGTCGATCATCCGCCTACCTTCGAGTCGACCAACGTTGGAACTTTAAAGCGGGTGATTGAATCCGGCTTAGGTTGGGGATTCTTGCCGGCGCTGGCAATTAAAAAACAAGTTCGCATGGGTCGATTGACTCATGTGCTGATGCGAGGCTTTGAGTACAATGTTGAATTTTTCTTTTATTCCAAAAAAGCAGCCGAATTGAAAAGTATCACAGAAGTTTTTTACCAAGCTCTTCAGCAGCAAGAACGCTCTTGACTTCGAGACTGGTAATTTCCAGAGGAACCTAAAACAGAGCGGAATCAGGCCATCCCATTCGAGCAGCTACGATCCGAGTGATCTCACTGGCCGTCTCTTCCAAAGCTCGCTCTGTGACGTTGAAGACAGGCCACTTTTTATTTTGACGAAAAATACGCAGAGCATATTCAATTTCATCGGCAATATGGGCGAGAGAAGCGTACTCGCCTCCGGGATCTTGGCCAAATTTCTCTAAACGGTTTTTGCGAATTCTTTGCAAGCTTTCAATATCAATAATCAAGCCAACAATTTTTCGTTGATCCACTTGAAAAATTTCTGAAGGCAAAGGGCTGTTCAGGACCAATGGAATGTTGGCGACTTTCCACCCTTTATGACTGAGAAAAATCGAAAGTGGAGTTTTCGATGTTCGACTGATTCCCACGAGCACAATATCTGCTTTGTCTAATTCGGAAAAAGTCTTTCCATCGTCGTGTTTAACCGTGTATTCAATCGCTTCAATTCGCTTGAAGTAGCGCTCATCGACAGTTCTAAGAAGTCCCGCTTCAAGTTGATGGTTAGCGACTCCAAAATAGGCATCGAGATTTTGCAAAATAGGTCCCAACAAATCAATCGAAGCAAGGCCCTTGTTGTTCGCAAGTTCGCGGATCTTACCTCGCAGCTGAAGGCTGACCACAGTGTAAACAATAATACCATTGCGCTCAAAACATTCGTCAATCAAGGGTGATACTTGGGCCTCAGTTCGAATGTTTTTGCAGCGAACCATCTGAATTTCTTTGTCCGAGTATTGAACTAGGGCTGCTCGAATCATCGTTGCAGCAGTTTCTCCGGTGCCGTCAGAAATGATATAGATTGTTCCTTGATTCATCAGTCATCTCCAAGCAACAAAAGGACTTCCTTTTGAATTCTCTCCACATGGGGCTTGAGCCACGGGTCCGCCAAATGAGATGTGACTAAGAAAATATAATCAGGATTGGGTTTGAAAATTAAAACCTGATTGCGTTCATTTCGCACCACTTGCATCTCTAGAAGTTGTGAGAAAACCTGAGGCGACTGAATCTTTCGCACTTCAATCAAGCTCATATTTGGAAATTTAAACGGAATTTGAATTTCGCCTCCGGTCAGAGGGAAAAATTCACCTTGGTTGAATCCAGCAACCGCTCTCCAACCCTGAGGATTGAGGCTAAATAGAAGGCCCGAGTCGAAATACAAACAAAGCCGAGAAAAGATCATTTGCACTCTTTCATGCAAATTGAAGGACAGGCCCAAGCCTAAGTTTTCAATCTGGCTCAGATCTGTTTGCACCTGGAACTGAGGTTTATCTAAGGCTTCCGAGTCTAATAAAGGGTCTTTATCTAAGAGATTCTCGAGTTGCTTTTGAAGGATTTGAACTTGATTGAGGAAAAGCCGGCTGATTTTATCCATGAAGTTTTTCATCCTGATCTGCCACAATGGTGAGGCTCGAACTGCCGCCAAATTTTGACCACAGCTTCTCGAACTGCCCAGACGAGAGATTTTCGGGTAAAAATACTCGAAGTGACGGTGATTGCATTTTTTTCCATTTTTCGACAGCTTTCTCTGCCCAAGCCGCAACATCATCGCACCCTTTTAAAACTAGGACCCAGCGGTTGGGAAAGTACTTAGAAGACAAGATGAGCAAGCTATCTAAATCTCCGATAACCTTTTCAGTTTTCGTTTCAGTTCCGATCTCGCACTCTTGAAGAATATTTTGTAGCGGAAGTTCCAAGGACCGAGTCTGATGGTGCGAAGCTTTGGCAATTTGAAAATTCAAATACCAGTCCATTCTTTGCGCCATTTCAGAATTTTTTCGCTCGGGAACAATCCACAAATCGGAACCTGCGGCAAAGGCAAGGTCTTCATGAGTGGCAGACTCGCTCATGGCGATTCCTTTGCAATCTGATCTAAGATTCCATTCACGAAACTGGAAGAGTCAGTGGTTCCATAGCGCTTAGCCAGCTCAACCGCTTCATTGATAGCCATATTTGTCTTCAAAGGTTCAGACATTAAGCGCATTTCAAAAATGGCCATTCGAAGAATATTGCGATCGACGATGGCCATCCGAGCTACTTTCCAATTTTGGCTGAAGCTTTGGATGATTTGGTCAATTTTTTCCAAGTTATTTTTCACGCCATTGATCAGAAGGTCCGCATAATCGATTACATCTTGGTGAAAAGTCTGTTCAAATACTTCAAGAAATTCGGCGTACTGAATTTGTGGTGCAAACTCAATTTGGAACAGAATCTGGAGAGCGAGTTCGCGAGACTGATGGCGCATCCGACGCAGCCCTTTCTGGAGTCAGGGGAAGTTGGTTCGATGGATCATAGACTTCAAAACTTTCTTGATCTTCCAGTGTTTCCACGAACTCTTGAACGTCTTTGAATGTTCGATAAACACTAGCGAATCGCACGTAGGCGACATCATCTAAAAGTTTAAGCTCCATCATGACTTTTTGTCCAATCAAACGAGCAGAGATTTCCTTTTCTCCTCGGTTGAGAACCCAAGTGGCTATTCGGTCGACGGAAACTTCCAGTTGCGCCAAACTGATCGGCCTCTTTTGGCAAGAAGCCTGGAAGCCTTTGAGGATTTTTTCTTTGCTGAAAGGCTCACGTCTGCCATCTTTTTTCACTATCGAGGGAAAGTTTAGGTTTAAGGTTTCCATGGTGGAAAAGCGAGATTTGCATTTCAGACATTCTCGGCGCCGACGGATCAGTTCGCCTTCTTTTTGTTCTCTTGTGTCTAGAACTCGGTCCTCATTGTGTCCGCAGTAAGGGCATTTCATCAGCAGTCGACCTCAGAGGTGTGAGACAAAAGTCCTGAATTTCATCTCTTACGGTAGCGAGAGTCCTCACTTGCGGTCAAGCGCGTTGACCACCCCTCTCTTTCGCGCTAAGTCATAGATATGTCGAAACAAATTCTAGGATCATCGCTTCTTATCTCATTGTTTT
>JAYTZS010000121.1:0-5449 GCA_043741885.1 Bdellovibrio sp.
TAATGTCATTGCTCTTCTCCTAATTTTAAACGCATTTCGTGGAAAGACAGCTCCACTCCTTTGCCTTGGGTGAAATCCTTCAGTACTCCTTGGTAAACAAGTTGTCCATGATCAATCACAACTAGATCATCACACAATTCATCCATGTCTCCCAAAAGATGACTTGAGAAAAATAGAGTTGTTCCCTTTGCCTTTTCCTCTCGCATGATATTTTTAATTAGAATTCGGCCGTCCGGATCGAGCCCTGACATTGGCTCATCTAAAATCAAAAACTGAGGCTTCCGAAGCAGAGCTTGGGCAAGACCGATCCTTTGAAGCATACCTTTGGAAAAGCTGCGAAGAGGCCGATTAATCACATTTTTCAAATTGACCTTTTGTAGAATATTTTCTGCGGTCAGTTCGAAGTCGGGTCCACCGCCAGTGATGTCCCAATGAAATTTCAAAAATTGTTTGGCTGTTAAGAAGTCATAGTAATAGGGGCGCTCAGGAAGGTAGCCGAGTTGTTTTTTTGATTCCGAACTGAGTGGACCATTGCCGAAAAAATCAACTGTTCCAGAATCGGGAAAAACGAAGCCAAGAGCGCATTTGAGCGTCGTCGTTTTACCGGCACCATTGACTCCGACAAAGCCAGTTGTCCGCCCTTTTTGAATTTCGAAACTGAGATTTTTCAAAACTTTTTGAGGCTTCTCGAGCAAGCTGGAATCAAATGTTTTATTTAGATTAATAACTTTTAACACATGGACATCCTTATACTCTGTGTTTCTTTTCGTTCATTTCTTTATTTTGGCTGACTTTGTCTACGGGTGCTGAACCCCTAGCTCTCTGACCATCTCTCGGACTGGATCGTACTGCCGCTGTGTCGCTGGGAGGAAACTTTGGGCGCCGACGGTCCCCTGCACATCCTGTGAAGACTTGAGCCGGTCCAAAGTGTCAATGAGAGCAAACATCAAATTGTGAGTGATCTTCGGGTACTGATCATAAAAATCCTGTCGCACACAGAAAGGATCATTAGGAATCGGATCGCTGATCCATAGGATTGAAACCAATTTGTCAGGCCGAATTCTTTTCATGTGAGCTTGTTTGGAATACTTTATGTAGGCGTTTTTCAATCCCTGTTTATCATCCGCAAAGACCGCTATAGCATCAACAGCTTGTTGATCTAATAGAGTCACTGACTGTGAATGAGAGCCAGAAAAAACTGTCTCTTTCAATTTGATATTTCTTTTTTTAAATAAAACTTGAGGATACAAATAACCAGAAGTGGACTTTTCATCCACAAAAGCCACTTTCTTATTTTGCAGCATCTCTAATTTTTTGATCGGTGAATCAGCCCGGCTAAGAATTACTGAATAGTAAAACGGATCATCCCAGACTTTTTTGAGTAAGACTTTGGCGCCTGCCTCTTTTTCTGCCACGACATAAGACATCGCAGTAAAAAAGGCAAAATCCACTTTCTTAGTTTTCATTGCCTCCACGAGCCCTGAATAGTTTTTGGAAAGATAGACTTTGATTGGAACATGCAATTCTTCTTGCAAAGCCTGAGCGATTTCGACTGAGCCCTTTTTAATCGTGGCTTCATCGCCACCAGGTAAAAATCCGATTGTGATCGACTCTGGGGAGGATTCTGTACTGGCTGAGGCAAGTTGATTCCAGCAAAAAACAGCTAAACATGAATAGACCGCTGAATATAGAGCGAAACGCATCCAGCCAATTCGATTTTTCATCAGTGTGACCTTTCGTAGGAAGATGCATTTGGCAGCGGAGAAACATCGATGTCCTTCTGTCGAGACCCTTTCAGCGCTAAAATAAAAGCTTCGGCAGCATCACTTTCAGTTAAACAAGGAATACTATAGTCTGTGCAGGCTCGACGAATGTCGAAGCTGGCTTCAATCGACGCTCGTCCATGAGTGGTATTGATCACGAAGCCCACTTCTCCTGAACGAATGCGGTCAACACAGTGGGGCCGCCCCTCCTGGACCTTGCGCAGGCTGAGAGATGGAACTCCGTTCTCACAAAAGTACTGGGCAGTACCTGCAGTCGCTGAAATTGTGTATCCCATGGACAGAAGTTCTTTCGCCATTGGCAGCATTTCGATTTTGTCTTTATCCCTGAGAGAGAAAAAAACTTCTCCTTGATCAGGCAGACGGATGTGGCTGGAAAGAAAGGCCTTCATTAAAGCTTCGGAATAGTTTCGACCTCGTCCCATGCTCTCGCCCGTCGATTTCATTTCTGGACCTAAAATTGAATCGGCTTCTGGAAATTTTTTGAAAGGAAAGACAACTCCTTTGACCGAAACCGTCGAGACATCTCGCCAATTTAAATTTTCTAAATTGAGCTGGGAGCGAGTTCGGCCTAGCATCGCCATGACTCCCAAATCGATCAGTGGAATTCCGGCGGCCTTAACAATAAACGGAACTGACCGAGAGCTTCGAGGGTTCGCTTCTAAAATAAAAACTTCATCTTTCAGAACTGCCAGTTGCAGATTTAAATGTCCAATGACCTGGATCCTATCAGCTAATTTGCGGCTCAGCTGCTCAATTTTATCACAGGTCGAATCTTTCAGGCGCTGAGGAGGAAGAACTCCCATGCTGTCACCGGAATGGACACCTGCCGCTTCGATGTGTTCCACGACTCCACCAATGAGACACCAATCAGGACCTCGAACCAAATCAACATCCACTTCGAGGGCACCTTCTAAAAACTGATCAATCAAACAAGGTCTATCGGAACCAATAAATTCTCTGTGGCGTTCGAAATAAGATTGCAGTTCCTGTTGGTTTTCAATCACTTCCATCCTTCGGCCACCCAAAACATAACTGGGGCGACAGATTACTGGAAACTCAATTTGTTGAATGTGACTGAGAGCTTCTTGGAAACTGCCTACCATGGCCGACCGTGGGACTTGAATTTGAATTTCACGGCAGATCTGGCTAAACAGCCCGCGATCTTCTGCCATGTCAATGGTGTCCAGGCTTGAGCCCAAAATTGAAAATCCGGATCGAACCAAACCTTCAGCGAGATTGATCGGGGTTTGGCCCCCTAACTGAGTCACCACACCGAGAGGTTGAACCCACTTGAGAACTTCTTTGACATTTTCTAAAGTCAACGGCTCGAACATCAATACGTCAGAGGTGTCGTAGTCAGTGGAGACAGTTTCAGGATTTGAATTGATCATGACCACGGGATGGCCGGCTTTTTGGAAAGCTTTGACTCCGCGAACGCAGCTGAAATCGAATTCAATCCCTTGCCCAATACGGTTAGGACCGCTGCCAATTATAACAACTGGATTTAATACTTCACAACGAGCCGAAGACTGCGCCCAGTAAGTAGAATAAAAGTACGGAGTGCTGGAGGCAAACTCACCGGCGCAAGTGTCGACTTGTTGAAATTTCGGAGCAATTTCAAACTGAGTTCGTAATAGCTCGATATCGTCCGTTTCGCCGCGGACAACTTCGGCAATCAAGGCATCGGAGAAACCTTTTTTCTTTGCTTGCACAAGCAAACTTCTTTTTTCATCTGAAGTGGCCTTTTTCCAGGATTTTTCGAGAAGTTTCTCGAAGTCCGTCAGCTGCTGAATCTGCTCTAAGAAAAAAGGCGCGATCTGAGTCAGACGCTGGATTTCTTGAACTGTGGAGCCATCACGGAAAGCTTGATAAATATGAAAAAGTCTTTGGCTGTTTGGATAAGAGATTTTATCCAAGGCCGCTGTCAGAAAGGGAAAACCCAAAGGTGAGAATTCGAGAGCCAGTGCAGCTTTCATCAGAGATTCTTGCAAGGTGCGTCCGATGCTCATAACTTCGCCGACACTTTTCATTTGAGTTGTCAGAATGTCTTTAGCTCCGGCAAATTTTTCAAAGGCAAACCGCGGTATTTTAATGACAACATAATCGAGTGCGGGCTCATAACAAGTCGGCGTGACTTTAGTGATGTCGTTTTGTAACTCGTCCAAAGTGTAGCCAACCGCCAGAAGTGCGGCAATTTTTGCGATCGGAAATCCAGTCGCTTTGCTGGCAAGTGCCGAAGACCGGCTGACCCGCGGATTCATCTCAATCACCACTCGCTCGCCAGTTTCAGGGTGAGTCGCAAACTGAACATTTGCGCCGCCCGTCTGCACTCCAACCTCATTTAGTATTTTACAAGCCTCATCTCGCATTGCCTGATACTGTTGGTCGTTTAAGGTCTGCTGAGGCGCAACGGTGATCGAATCTCCGGTGTGCACTCCGCAGGGATCAAAATTTTCAATACTGCAAATGACGACGAAAGTTCCAGCATGATCGCGCATGACTTCCAATTCGAACTCTTTCCAACCTAAAATACTTTCTTCAACCAACACTTCAGACGTGGGCGATTCACGTAGAGCCGTGACAATCATTATTTGATATTCTTCAGGAGAGTAAGCAATCCCACCACCGCCGCCACCCAAAGTGTAATTGGGGCGCAAGATCAGTGGAAAGCCCAATTCGTCAGCTACTTTTAAGCTTTGATCAAAATTTTTGACCATGTGACTTCGGGGATACTTGGCGCCAATTTTATCTAAAATACCACGAAACAATTCGCGGTCTTCGGCTGCTCGGATCACCGCCGGATCAGCACCGAGCATTTCGACATTGTATTTTTGTAACACACCGGCTTTATGAAGTGCCAAAGCAAGGTTCAGAGCCGTCTGGCCACCTAATGTGGGGATCACCGCTTGTGGCTTTTCTATTTCAATGATTTTTTCTAAATAAGCCACTGTTAAGGGCTCAATATACACTCTTGTTGCAATATCTGGATCTGTCATGATCGTGGCTGGATTTGAATTCACCAAAATAACTTCCAAGCCCTCTTTCATCAAAGCTTTGCAAGCTTGAGTGCCCGAATAATCAAATTCACACGCCTGCCCGATCACGATGGGCCCCGCTCCAATAATCAGAACTTTTTGAATTCCTTGGCGTCTTGGCAAGGCTTACCCCAATCGACTTTCGTCAGAATATATCATATCAATCTTTACATGCCGGTAACGTTCGAATTTATATCGCATTTTCAAAAGCTTCAACATCATGTCTTCTGGGTTGAGATCGGCGTCTTTGCGGTGCTTTTTGACTTCGCCTAAAATATATTTTTTGGCATCCAGCGGGTGAAAACAAAAGCCTTTGGTAAAAAACCACCTGTCGTCAACCGGAATCAACCGGGCTTCAAAAATCTCTTCTTCATTGAAGCCGAAAGTCCAAGCCGACTGCTGAACTACGATTTTTTTATTTTGCAGCAGATCCTTAATTGTAATGTCCTGGTTTTTAACTTTGATAAATTGAAACAGTCCGTGTCGGTGCTGTCTCAGTTTTTCGATAATTTCTGTCTCTTCAGGAGTAAAGCGAAGTTCTCTTGCCATAAAAACGGCATCCAGTGGGCTCTGTGCGAAGCTCTTCATTTCACGCGTGAAAAAGTACCAGTCAAAAAATTGCGACATGCG
>JAYTZS010000122.1:0-5430 GCA_043741885.1 Bdellovibrio sp.
CGACCTTGGTCGCAGTGTCAGCATCGGAGGCCACTTTTCTATTTTGCCTTTTCTTATATCGACCAGACTGGAGGCCATTAGTTGCTGGGCCTGCAGCTCCTACTCCCAACAGCAGTTCGCTACTAGGATCAATCTGTCCTCGGGATTGAAGCGATAGAAAACAAAAAAGAAGCGTAAGTCCGATTCTAGTCATGAACGATTTTTCGGACAAAAGCGGTTGAAGCTTGAAGACAATTTGACCCTCAGAATGCAGCAGCTCATACTGAATAAATGATTTCTAAAATTAAAAATAAATTCGCTTTTATTTTCGTATTCCTATTGCCAGTTTTCATTACCTCAGTGACGTTTGGCCAGTCGACCATTCTGAAAAGTCCTGTCGACAGTGCATTGTCCATCAAGACTGTGGTCGTAGCGCCAGTTTTCGACAATGTCTCTTCGATTTATGCGAAGCCCTTGACAGCTCAATTAAGAAATATTGTGAATAATGACCATCAATGGGATCTCAGATCTTGGCCGGAAAATATCAAGACACCTCCAGAAGAGCTCGAAGATCGTCCGGACAGTGTGAAAGCTGCTTTGAAAAAAGCATCCTCGGATGCTTTGGTTTCAACTCGATTAACCAAGGGCCCAAATGGAATTTCAATCCGAATGAATCTGTTTCTGGCCTCGGATGGATTGCTGCTGGCGCAAGAGACACTGTCAGATTATTCTGGCTTTGAAATTTCAGAGCTGCGAAATCAGTTAGAATCTCTTTATCAAAAACTGAAAGCCAAGCTTCCATATTCGGGAATCATTCTCAGTCGCAAAGGCCAGCAAATCACGATCAACATGGGCTCGCAAGTGGGCGTGAGTGAAAATGCAGAGCTTTCAATTATACAGATTATCAAAGTGAATCGACATCCACGTTTTCAATTTGTCGTCAGCACTGAAAAAGAGGTCATCGGACGAATCCACATCGACAAAGTAGAAGCTGATTTGAGTTTCGGAACTTTGATTCTAGAGCGCTCTGAAAATGTCGTTCAGCCCGGAATGAAACTGATCCCGATCCGCTTTGTCGCCTATCCTGGAGCTCTGAAGGGCGGTGATGGAAAGTCGGTCAATGACCTTTCGCAAAGAGCAGACGGCCAGCTGATGCTGGGCGATCACCCGCGCGAGTGGGTGCCTCAGGGAGCTCCGACCTTTGGCAAGGTGGGTTTAATGATTGGCCTTGGCAGTTATGCTGTTAGCAACACTTTAAGTACTGTGGGTGCAGTCGAATCCGCCTCTTCCTTTACCCCTTCGATTCATATTGATGCTGAGCTATGGTTGACCACCAATTGGTTTTTCAACGTCAATTTAAGACAATATATTTTCATTCTTGAAAATGCTTACCCTGGTTCAAGTCCCGGAAGATTGAGTGGTTCGACTTTGATCACAAATCTGAATTTTGGTTACAACTTTTTGCTGGATGACCAGTTTTTTGGTCCAAAGTTTCAACTGATGGGCGGGTTCATGAAAGCCAGTTCGCTGATCGACACCACTTCTCCTGTAGCATTCACTTCGATGAATTTTGGCGGCATGGCAATCGGCCTGGGTGGATCTTTTCCAGTATCTCCAGAGGTGCCTGTCACTTTAGGTGCAAAAATGCTTTATTTTTTGAGCAACTCTTTTGATGAGGGGCCCCTCACTTCTGGTGAAACATCTTCTGGCAAAATCACCACTTTCTCAGTGTACGGAACTTACCGTTTCAGTGAGCATGTTAATTTCAAAGGTGAGTTAATGTATGACCTATTCAGTGCCAGCTTTTCGGGAACGGGCACACGGACTGATAGCGCTTCTTCAGCCAGTCACACTTTGACCACTTTGGCTGGTGGAGTTGAATACCTGTTTTAAATAAAAGGGCCTAGAATTTCTTCTAAGCCCTTTTTTCGTTTCTGATCTATTGTGTCTGATCGATCGCTTTTGATCTTTTAAACAATTCCAGCGTCGTGAGCCGGACAGCTGATTTACATCATGCCGCCCATGCCGCCCATGCCGCCCATGCCGCCCATGTCTCCCATGCCGCCACCACCGCCACCACCGCCACCAGAGCCCTCTTTTTTAGGGGCTTCTGCGATCATAGTTTCAGTAGTCAGCATCAGAGAAGCAACAGAAGCTGCATTCTCAAGTGCACAACGAACCACTTTCATAGGGTCGATAACGCCATCTTTGATCAAATCCGTGTACTCATCAGAATACGCGTTGTAACCGAAAGCAGCGCCTTTGTTCTGTAGAACTCGGTCCAAAACAATCGCTCCATCCAACCCAGCGTTGGCTGCGATTTGACGGATAGGCTCTTCACAAGCACGCTTGATGATATTTGCACCAAACTGCTCCTCTTCGCCGTATTGAGCTTTAACCAACTTTTGAGAAGCGCGCAAAAGAGCAGTTCCACCACCGGCAACGATACCCTCTTCGACAGCTGCACGAGTCGCATTCAATGCATCTTCGACTCGAGATTTTTTCTCTTTCATTTCCATTTCCGAAGGAGCACCGACGTGAACGATGGCAACACCACCAGATAATTTCGCCAAACGCTCTTTCAGTTTCTCTTTGTCATAGTCTGAAGTTGTTTCTTCAACTTGAGCTTTGATTTGAGCCACTCGAGATTGAATGTCTGCTTTTTTACCAGCACCATCAATAATTGTCGTGTTGTCTTTGTCGATCACAACACGTTTCGCAACACCAAGATCAGTGATCGTAGCTTGCTCCAATTTGCGACCGATGTCTTCAGAGATCACTTTTGCGTTGGTCAGAACTGCGATGTCTTCAAGCATTGCTTTTCGGCGATCGCCAAATCCTGGAGCCTTAACAGCAGCTACGTGCAAAGTTCCACGCAATTTGTTCACAACCAAAGTTGCAAGTGCTTCTCCATCAACATCCTCAGCAATGATCAAAAGAGGTCGGCCTGATTTTGCAACGCCTTCTAAGATAGAGATCATGTCTTTCATTGAAGAAATTTTCTTGTCATAAACAAGCACGTAAGCGTTTTCAAGGACAGCTTCCATGCGCTCTGCATTTGTCACGAAGTAAGGAGACAAATAACCGCGGTCGAATTGCATTCCTTCAACAACAGTCACTTCAGTTTTGGCAGTTTTAGATTCTTCGATGGTGATCACACCTTCACGGCCGACTTTGTCCATCGCGTCTGCCAACATTTTTCCGATTTCAGGATCGTTGTTTGCAGAAATAGTTCCGACTTGAGCCACTTCTGAAGTTGCTTTGATCGGCTTAGACAAGTTTTTCAATTCTTCGATCACTTGACCAACAGCTTTGTCGATCCCGCGCTTGAGAGCCGTCGGGTTGTGACCAGCTGAAACCAGCTTCACACCTTCACGGTAAATGGCTTGAGCCAAAACAGTCGCAGTCGTTGTTCCGTCACCAGCTTGATCGTTGGTTTTGGAAGCAACTTCTTTGACCATTTGAGCGCCCATGTTTTCGAACTTGTTCTCAAGTTCGATTTCTTTTGCCACAGTAACACCGTCTTTGGTGATCAGTGGAGAGCCAAATGATTTTTCGATAACAACGTTGCGACCTTTAGGTCCCAAAGTGACTTTCACTGCATTGGCAAGAGTGTTCACTCCGCGCAAAATGCTAGACCGAGCGTGTTCAGAAAACAGAAGTTCTTTTGACATTTTTAATCTCCGTAATTATTTAATTTTTTAAGAAAAGACTGAGGAAAAGATTTTGAAAAATCGAGTTTAGTTAAAGACTCCAAGAACATCTTCTTCTCGCATCATCAAGTACTCATTTCCTTCGAGCTTCAACTCAGTTCCAGCATATTTGCTGAACAAAACTTTGTCTCCAGCTTTGACTTCCAATGGAAGGGTCTTTCCATCTTCAGTGACTCGGCCTTTGCCAGTTGCAACGATTTCGCCTTTTTGTGGCTTTTCTTTAGCTGTGTCCGGAATATAAAGACCACCAGCTGTTTTCTCTTCTTCGGCCATACGACGGACCAAAATTCGGTCATGCAACGGTCGGACGCCTAGTTCACTTTTTGCCATGTTTCCTCCTCAGAAATGAATGGAAATGTTTGTTACTGAAATCATTTTGAATTCATATTTTTGTTTGTCGAAGCGACATCAATATGGAGGACCTGATGGATGTGTCAAGGTCCTAAAGGAAATATTCAAATTTCTTGGGAATTTCAGAGGCTTAAAGCAACCTGGACGGTTTGGACAGAAGCTCACTTCAGCGAATCGCGGCTTTGGGTGGCTTGCACCGGCAGTTTGTGGCGAGATGAAGTTGGAGAGGAACGCAGGCTTACAGCTTCGATGGGGGAGGTTCTGCCTAAAGTGTTAGCATAGGCTTCCATCAATTCCGCGATCTCTACAGTGTTAAGCTTAGGTGCTGCTTGTTGGAAGCGATCGGCAGCGGTCTGTTGAGACAGGTAAAGCACGAAATAATCTGTTACTGAAAGATCTTTCGCCGCATCTAAATTCCACTGCAGCTGAGTGAGCTCCCGGTCCAGAGTTTCAGCGTTGCTTTTTTGGCCTTCGGTTTTAGCTTTGACCAGCAGAGCCCGGGTGACGTTGGTTTGTGTTGTGGCGGCGAGAATTTTATCGGTTTTCCACTCTCGGTAGCCTTTGATTGGCATAACGGCGGCAAAACAGTTCATACTGAGGTTGACAGTTGCAAGGAATAGAACCCACTGAATTGTCTGTCGTAACATGTTTAAAACTCACCTTCATCGAGACCACTTTAGAAACCACTGATAGGCAATTACAAAGGACGAGCCAACTACTGCTTAGCTTAAAATCAATATAACCGGGGAATAAGGTGTCTCAATTTGATATAAATTAGACAGAGCTGCCAAAGGCCGTCGCTCCGAAATGGGAATAACAGCCTGTAATTGGGTTTTTGCTTCAGTCCAGGCTGGAATCGCCGATCTATTCTTTAAGGGAGACTGACAATGAACTTTTTAGGTAAAACAACTTTGATCGCACTTATAACCCTCAGCTTTTGTATAACTGCTCAAGCTCAATCCGAAGGTTATACTAAGGCTAGCTCGTACATGGTTGCTTCTCATCAAATAAGTGCCAAATCTCCGCACCGAGATGTGGCAAGCAAGAAAAAGCACAAAAAGAAAAAGAAAAAGCACTCGCACGGATAATTCCAAATAAAAAAGGCCTCATTCAAGAGGCCTTTTTTAATTCCTTAGGCTAAATCGAAAATCATTAGCTCAGCATCATCGATGGCTTGAATTTTTACAGCTTTTTCATCCAAAGCTGAAACTGCATCCCCTGCCTCAAGCTCCTTCGAATTGACTTTCACCTTCCCCTTTAACACTTGAATCCAGATTCCGCGTTGGTCGCGAACTTGAAACTCCAAATCTTGCTCTTTTTTTAAACGCGACAAATAAACATCTGCATCCTGTTTGATACCAATGGAACCATCACGGCCCTCTTGCGA
>JAYTZS010000123.1:0-5400 GCA_043741885.1 Bdellovibrio sp.
GAAGGCGGGTTGAAAACTTTAAAAGGTCATCTCAAGGGCGAGTCTTCCACCGGTAGCATCATCATTCATTCTCAGGAAGGAGTGATCAATATTCGTTGAGCAGGCAGCGCTTGACAGCGCGATTGAAATCGTTCAAGCATGTGTGCACTATGCCGAAAACAGCAAAAAAACCTGTGAAAAAGTCATCCGTAAAACCCGAGGCCAAAAGCAAGCTAAAAGCTTCTCTAAAGCCAGTTGCTAAAGTGGCCGCAAAGTCGGCGTCTAAAGCGCCAGCCAAACCCGCGGCAAAAGTAGCGAAGCCAGCTCCTAAGCCATTAAAAAAAGCCGCGCCGGCCGCAGCGGGAATTGTTAAAAGTGTTTTAAATAAAATCTTGGGAAAAGAAAAAGCACCTGCCAAGTCCATTGGCAAAGCGGATTCAAAAGCTGAGTCAAAAGCCGATTCGAAATCGGATTTAAAAGCGAATGCAAAAGACGTCTTAAAAGTCGATTTGAAATCCGAGAAGTCTGACAAATCTGGAAAGTCTGAAAGAGCTGAAAAAACAGAAAAAACAGAGAAGACCGAAGCAGTCAAAGCTAAAGCCGCTGGGGCTGCGCCTCTGACTCCAGCTGCTATGAAGGCGCCGAAAAAAGACAAAGCTGCAAATAAAAAGAAAAAAGAGAAAAAAGGCAAAGAGAGTTTTGATGTAGGGGACGATGACCTTTTAGCCTCCGATGAAGAAATTGGCTCCGAGGACATTCCAGATCTTTCCGAGTTTGATGAAAATGAAACCGAAGAAGTCGAAGAGGAGCTCAGCGAAGAGACTCTGACAGCAGCTGAGATGAAAAACTCGGACGACGATGAAATCTTCCTCACAGACGCTGAAGGGCGACGCTATTGCCGAGTCCGCGACTGTGACCAAATTTCTGCGGTCGAGGGCTACTGCCGATATCATTATTTGCTTCTCTGGAAACGCATTCAGGTTCGCCGAAAAATTTTGGTCGACGGCAAGCTTGAGCGCTATGTCGAAGAACTCACAGCTCGTTACCCCGATAAATTCCTTGAAATGATTCGCAAAGATTTGCGAAACGAAAAGGATTTCTTGGTAGCTATTGCTGAATTGGAGATCGACGAATCAGCCAACGACAGCGAATTCGAAGACGAAACACAAAACTTCATCGACGAAGTCCGCGGCATCACCACAGACTCCGGAATGAGCGACGAGGAAGAATTTTAGGCAGAATTCGGGCAGGGATTCAAAGGGGGATTCTGGATGAACATTAGCGTCTGGGATTCTTGGACTCGGCTATTAAATTCAAGTGGAAATCGAGAGGGTGCTTCGCCCGGATTTTTTGCTTCATCGTACCTTTAGTCATAAGGCGTTTCGTGGCCTCGGAGTTTCGGAATCCCTGAATCCCTAAGTTTTATCATTAACAAAATAATCCAACCCTCTGCTTTTTTTAATTTCTACAGAACGAACGCGAAATATCTTATTTCTATTTCCGACGAGCTTGCCGCGGAAGTTCGTGGAAGCCTGATTCAATTGTCCGCAGCTGGCGGTTTTAGGCGGGCTCTTTCATCTTCTCGGTCTTTTTTTTCCTCTTTTTCTCCGCCTTCTTAGGCCGGACCAACAGCCCAGAGGCTTCCAACTGATTGACGACTAGGTAGGCAAGAACATTCTTGAAGTCCTTCCCCCAGTTGAGAATTCTTGTAAATGGTCGGAGGGTGAAGACTTTGCCTGTGAAGTTTTTGTATTTTCTTATTTTAATCGCAAGAGTGGAAGTCAGTACGCGAATCAAGGCATTGTAATTGTTGCGGTCCTTGATTCTAATCACACAGTGGATATGGGACCAGTTCAAAGCCGTCTCGTAAATACGAACGTGAAATCTCTCAGCTGTACTTCGAATAAGTTGTTCTAGTCGTCGATTCCCTGGATTGAAAACACCTGTCAGGTCCGACTTTAAGATTAAATGAATCGCATGTTTGGTTGAAAGCGCACGACGCCCTTTTCTCTTCCCTTCAAGCAGAGAGGCACCGTGTTCTTTTTTAGATTTATTTGCGGGTATAAAATTAAGCTGCTGCAAGTAACACCTCTTTCTAATTTCAGATGAGTACTTGTACCACAGTTTTTTGAGTGCAGATTTTCCAACACCCTCACACACATTTTAAATTGCGATTACAAGCGCATTAGGCCGATCGCCCCTAAGAGATCTTGAGGCTGACCAAAGAAATTCTCAAAAATGAAAATATATCCTCTCTCAGGCGATGCTAAAGAACGAAATATTCCGTCAATAAAAAAATAAGAAATGTCCTGTCACTGAGATAGGGCCTGGAAAATTATTTAGGACTAAATGAAATGAAGAAAGCATCGATTGAAATGTTTCTATCAAGGGTAAGTAGAATGTAGATAACTCAATTCTATTGAGAAGTGACAATTTTGTAGTATGGATTTCACTAACGCGCGGATGGTTATCAGTAGAGAATCCAAGGTCGTAACCGCTCGTTAACTTCCGATTTTTTCAAAATAAAAAGGTCAGAGAGAGATCAGATATCGCACCTTCCGTAACTGATGGAAAATCAATTTATTTCATACAAATACTGGGATCATTTTTTCGAAAAAGAAGACGTTAATCATCGAGAATTTGAGCAATCAGGTGATCTGTCCCGACATCAGACAAGGAATGCACTACTTTGTCTAAGCATGAATCGGCGTGAGCTCAACTTGAGTCGGTTACAAACCGATATGTTGGTTATGAATAATTTAGCAAAAGTGCACAGCAATTCAAGTTTATTTCACGTTGAAAAATTGGAGAGTTGCCGTCGAACCGCAATTGTCGCCGATCAAAGTTGGAACCGCTTTTATGAGACGCCTAAGGATTGGAAGATTGGGTTGGTCAAGTGCGTAATTGGTCCAGCATTGTGGTCTGATGCAATAGCTGGCTGGCTTGCTTTCATTAAACGGTCTAACTCCTAGCTTTACTTCAAAGTTTCTTACACTTGCCTTCGAATTCTCATTTCTTCCAGCAGCCATCGGTTTATGCACCTACGTTATCAATGAAATAATCTTTACAGTCCGCATGCGTGCTGAAATACGGAAGGAAATTTCAAGTGTGCGCAGAGATATAAAATTTGAAATAGAACCATCTGGATACTTACGGTTGTTCAAATGACGACTTTAAGCCTGATTGCTGGCTTCACGCCGTATATTAGTCTGATAAAATAAAAATCAGCTTCAACAGATCCGATTAAGCTAAATTAAAAGTCCAGGACCAAGAGTCATCCCACCCGGGAACAATCAAGATGTTGGCCACGATAAATCGGTGCAAAAAAACAAAATACTAGTGCAAGCTCTTCTTCTTTTTCACAGGTTTTTTCTTAGTGCCACCTAACAAGCTCGGTCCAGCCAAAGGCTCGAAAAAAGGCTCGGCCAAATCCTCCTCTGAGCTCTCTTCCGATCCCTCCCCGAGACCTTGTGCCGGCTCCAGAGGTGTGCTGAGAACTTCTGCTGCTTCCATTGCATCTTCGCTTGGCTGTTTGCCATCTTCGACCACCAGCGAGCTTGTGGAGGTGCCTAGGAGGGCATCGGCTTGGGACTCGAGACTTGAATTGACTGTGGAGAACTGTAAAAAAAGTGGCAGTCCGTTGAATTCGTATTCTTTCCAGAGAAGTGGGAAATCGGGTTCTTCGTCTTCTTTCAGGTTGAAGTAGTCGCTCATCATGCTGGCTGCGGCGTCGATGGAGTCATGCAATCTTTCGATGGCGTCTTTTTTCTTGGCGGAAAAACTCATGGAGACTTCGAAATTGGCCTGTTTGAGCCGGCCTTTTTCGAGGATCCCGACGCGAAGCAAAATTTCTTCGCTATAAATTCGGCCCTCGACGATGACTTTTGCCTTTCCTGCTCCAGCTGTTTCTTTCAGTTGGCTTGGAAAGCTTTCTCGGAAGGCCTCTTCGACCTGAGTCAAATACTCGGTTGGCAATGCGGTCCATTTTTTAGAAGTTTTCAGTCTCGGATTCATATTTGACACCTCAGAAGGCCGTCCGTATAACCCAACTCACTCTATGACACAACCGGGAATGAGCCAAGTGATCACACAGCCAACTGCAACCGACTTTTCTACTTCCCAGGCTCCTGCATCGTCGCCCGAAGTTTCCACGTTGTCGCCTGTCTATGATCAAACAGACATCGGACATGGCAAAACCGTTTATGTGTCGACTTATGGCTGTCAGATGAACGTCAATGATTCCGAGAGAATGTACACTTTGCTAGAGATGGTGAATTTCACGCCGGTCATGTCCCCTGAGCAGGCAGATTTAATCCTCATCAACTCTTGCAGCATTCGGGAAAAAGCAGTTCACAAAGTTTATTCTGAAGTCGGCACTTTTAAAAAACTCAAAGACAAAAGACCAGGTCTTAAAATTGGTGTTGGTGGCTGCGTTGGTCAGCAAGAGAAAATTCAGTTGATCAAAGATCAGCCGCTGATTGATTTTGTATTTGGAACGGACACGATTGATTCCTTACCGCAGTTGGTGACTAGAGCGTTTGCAGGCGAGAGAAAAATCGTCGATGCCAAGTTTGAGCACCGCAGTCCGTATCATGTCGAAACTTTGGTGAGAAATCCGGGTGTCTCGACTTTTGTCAACATCACCAAGGGCTGCGATAATTTCTGCACTTTCTGTGTGGTTCCTTACACTAGAGGCCGAGAAAAAAGCAGGCCCATGGAGCATATTTTATCTGACATCCAAACTCTGACAAAACGGGGAGTCAAAGAAGTCACTTTGATTGGCCAAAACGTCAATTCTTACACGGATCAAACGACCGACGAAACGGTTGATTTCGCGGACCTTCTGGAAACAGTGGCGAAGAAAACTGATTTGCAGCGGCTTCGTTTCACAACTTCTCATCCGAAGGATTACAATCAGAAACTAGTTGATATCATGTATTCCAACCAGCCGAAAATTTGTGAGTATGTTCATCTGCCTTTTCAAAGCGGCAGCAGTCGGGTCTTAGAGATGATGAATCGGGGCTACACCAGAGAGCAGTACTTAGAAAAAATCGCGATGATTAAAAAAGCGATTCCGAATTGTGTTCTCTCAACTGATATCATCGTTGGATTTCCCTCTGAGACTGAAGAAGAATTTCAGGAGACTTTGTCGATGGTGGAAACTGTCGGCTTCGAAACTATTTTTGCCTTTAAGTACTCGCCTCGACCTTTCACCAAGGCGGCTCGCTTTGAGGATCAAGTTCCAGAAGAAGTAAAATCCGAGCGCCTGCAAAGACTGTTCAAAGCTCATGATATTCAAGCCTTTGAAATGGCGAAACGCTACGAGGGTTTGACTTTGGATGTTCTAGTGGAAACTTATGACAACGAAAGAAAAGTCGTCACAGGGCGAACATCTCACAACAAACTGATTCACTTCTTAGG
>JAYTZS010000124.1:0-5392 GCA_043741885.1 Bdellovibrio sp.
GATTGAGCTGAAATACAAAATAATGAGAGTTTGTTTAGGTGGAATTCTTTTGCTTTGGCTATTGGATTTACGTTCGGACATTGACCTTTTTTTCCCACTGCTGCAGCTCCCATTGGGTCTCTCTCGCCAATCGATGCTCGATATGGGCTTACTGATGGCCGTTCTTTTTACATTTGGCATCTGGCTGTCTTTGACGGGGGCCCTGATCGGAATTTTCGTTCTGACGCTTTTTCATCTCAATCCTTTGCTTTACAGTCCAGCTTTGCCATTTGAGATTTGGCTCTTGTGTTGCCTGAGCATCGTCGGCCTCGAGAGTTCTCGCCAAAGCTCAGTTCAGACGCTGCTTCACCGCGGCGCCTGGGCTTTGCTGGCAACTGGCTATTTGATTACTGGTCTCGATAAGGTGCTGCACAGTGAAAGTTGGCGCAGTGGAACTGCACTGTTTTATATTCTGTCAGGCCCCCTGGCCCGATTTCCAGAACTCTTTGCTTTCTTTCAATCACTTCCGAGCTCAGTTCAAACAGGCATGAGTTGGTCGATTCCTGCTCTTGAAATTTTATTTTTACCCTTTTGTTTTTTCACTCGAACGCGGGGCCTTGCCTGGTGGTGTTTGACTGGCGTTCACGTTCTCATTTTGATAGTCCTTTGGCTGCCGAGTGTGTCAATCGGAATGCTGCTCTTTCATTTTTATTTAATCGACTCTCCAGTCGAATTTTCTAGCCCAAAGTACAAAGATCTTTCAAAATAATCCTCCAGCTGAAGGGGACTTTCTTGCTCCACTGGAATGGGCCCCTTCCACATGCGAAGCCAAATAGAAAAATGAGTGGGCCTGGGTTGAGAGGTGTCCACAAAATGGCGCAAGTGGATCCACGGAATCGAAGGATGCTGATGGTGAGCCAAATGGTGATGGTAATGCAAAAACACCCAGTGAATAAAAAAATTCACTTTGAGATTCCAGGCCCCGTTTCGAATATCTCGCTGAGACCAAGCATGATCGGCATATTGAAGACTTCCCCATAGCACTGCAAAACACCAATAACATAAAAGCCAAGAGAGGAAATGAAGATGCAGAAAATAAAAAAGGCCAAGCTGAAATAAAAAGGTCAGAAAAAGCTCGCTGCGAATTCTTCCACCTTTCACCTGATCCAAACCCGAAAGCATAGCATCCATGCTGAGCGCTCGGATCGAAGGCTTCTGGGAACGAAACAAGGAAGAATTTAGAAGCGAGGGAGAGATCAGATAGAGCAGTCCACCCAAAGGGGCCGCTGTCCAATAAAGCCCAAGTAAGACAGTGTAAAGCTGAGTGAACTTTAAGAGCTTATTGTCATCGGGGCCGTATTGGTCAAACAACTCCACATCAGTGCGATTTCGACGGTGGTGACCTAAGTGAAAAGCTCTCTGAAAGTGGAACCCAGTGGGGAAAAACTGAGCTAGAATCTGTCCTAGAATGTCATTAACCGATTTCTTATGATGAAGGATCCGGTGAACCGCTTCGTGCAAGAGCGAAAAAATCGTATTTCCCACCAAGGAAAAACCAATGGCATATCCAACTTTTATCAACACAGTGTCTGCCTTTGAAGCACCCCAAAGGCAGTACAGAGCTAGCAGACAAGCACCCAGGGTGATCAGTAGATTCCAACCTGAGGGAATCGAGATCCGGCGGCTCTCGTAGGACTTGTGCGGCGAGTTAAAAAGCAGCTGAATCAATTGCAAAAAATCTCCGATTTACTGACTTTACTCATAATGTTCCACATCCTAGTATTTAATGATGCCAGAAATTGGATATCAAGAAAAACATAAGGACTCCCTCACAAAGTGGAGGCTGTTCCTCAAGAATTGGAATCTTGATCAAAGTCCTCTTGAGTTTGATCAAGCAGCGGCTTTTTTAGAAACAACAAACCAGTCCTTCGCTCTCAGTCATTCTGAGCAAAGAACGTTATTCTATCACTTCCATCAGCTCCACTGCGAGTATTTGATTTTTTTCGAGCAATGCCTCATGTTTGCGGCTTTTCAAATGAGAGGCACTCAGCATTTGAAGCGAGACCAGGATCTCAAACACTTTTCTACTGAAGAGTTTTATCACACGAAAGCATTTCGAAAATATCTTATGAGTGAAAGATATTTTTCCTATCCGAAAAATCAATTTCAGTCAGCCCATGGCTCTCTATTTCGCAAGGTCTACGCTCAAGTGTTGAAACTGGAGCCATGGGCCATTCTCCTTCCAGGAGCAAAATCAGAAATCTATTTTTTACAGTACTTTAAACACAATTTGAGCCGCCGCTCCAGCTTCTTCCAGAAACTCAACCAACTTCACAGCGCCGACGAAGTTCATCACATTCCGTTTGATTTTGCTCTGATAAATTCCATGCTTTCTCAGCGCAAACCGGGGGGGCAATTCAGTTTTTGGCTAGGCACGACCGTGCTGATCATTCTGAATCAATTTTTAGTCATAGGATCCTTCTACAAAATGGTCGATGTGAGTTTGCCTGAACGCTCCTGGGCTTTCAAAATCCGCTACTTTCTTATTCTCAGTCGTCTTCAGCTCCGCGGACCTGTGTATGAGCAAACTCGAAAAGCACTTCGCACCCTTTACAGTCGAGAGACGCGGCCCATTTTTTGGTTTTTGAGGTACGGCACTTGGTAACGTTATTGAAATCTCCCGCCGATCGAAGAATTCTAGTGTTCCTTTTTCTTGGGTTGAGCCTTCAAATTTTCTGTTTTCTCAACTTTTCAATCGGATGGACTTCGATTTTTTACTATTTCGCATTTTCTCTAGCTGGCTTTTGGGCCACCATTGCCAATCACATGCATCAACACCATCCAATCTTTCGATCTCAAGGACTGAATCAGATCTCGAATGCTCTTCTCAGTTTGATGTTCGGCGCTCCTGCCACTCGTTTGCATGCTGTCCATTTGTGGAATCACCACGCGAAATTCAACTCAAGCCAATTCGAACAAGCAGATTGGTCGCATCCGAATTTAGCAGGTAAGCACTCAGGCTTTCTGAGATCTTTGGTGTACGTGACCAGGGCCTCTGTGCAGTTGGCGAAGAATCGGAAGAACTTGCAGCTTCCTTCTTCCGTGAAAAAGGCCCTTTCGTTTGAAAGAGCCTTTCTTTGGACCGTATCTGCATTTTTGCTTTGGTATCGACCCACACCGTTCTTGGGCTTAGTCGTACCCTGTTGGATCATCAGTCTTTCCGTTTTACTCACAGCGAATTTAATCAATCATGATGGATGCGAATCTCAGTCAGAAAAGAATCATTCGAGAGATTTTTTGCATCAGACTGAAAACTGGGTTTTCCTGAACAGCGGGTATCATTCGGCCCATCACGAGTCTCCTTCTTGCCATTGGTCCCAACTTCCAGCTATCGATCAGACCCATTTTTCTAAAAAGACGGCTTTTCGGGAACAATCCTTCTTTTATTTCTTATGGTGCAATTACATTTTACCTGGTGAGGGCTGGAGAAAATGAGTGCATCTACTTTAAAATTTCGCTCGTTCTGGTCGGAACTGGATCCAAGAATTCCAGTCGCTTTCATTTTATTATTGTATTTGGTTTTGGGATTGACCGTGCTGGGATTCAACCGAAGTCCAGAACAGATTCTTTTCACCACTGCTTTCTGTTGCGGCCTTGAGGTCATTTTTCATTTCATTCAAAAACGGCGATGGACTTTCCCTCTTAGCGCATTGATTACCAGCTTTTCACTTTCGTTCTTGCTCAACTACTCACATTTTTCTTGGCTGATTTTAATTCCTCCTCTTCTTGCCATCGGTTCAAAATATATTTTTAGGTTCAATGATCGACACTTCTTCAATCCAGCGTTGTTTGCAGTAGCCGTGTCTTTGATGATTTCAAAGGATTTGATCACTGCGGCTCCTGCTTACCAGTGGAATGGCTTGCCAGGAATGTCCGTTTTTATTGTAATGCTAGGCTTGCTCTTTGTGATCCCGCGGGTGAACCGGAACTGGCTAGTGGGATCTTTCCTAATCACCTTCACCTTAGAGACGGCACTTCGGGCATACATCATGCGTCACCACCTCCCCTTCGAAACTTTGTTCTTAGGGACGATCAGCTCACCTTCTTTTTTTATTTTTACTTTTTTTATGATTACGGATCCTGCGACTTCGCCAACTAAGAAAAGAGATCAGATTTTAGTCGGAATTTCGATCGCTTTGATGGACCTCGCTTTTCATCTACACCAAAGCTATTACACTTTCTTTTACGCTGCCTTGACAGTCGCGACCATTCGATTTTGCTATTTTCATCTTAAGCAATTTTATCAAAATGGTTTTTTTCAGGATGCGAGAAATCGCTTTGTAACCAGTGGTTATTGGAAAAATCTTGTTGCAGCTCTAATTGTTCTACTCATCGCCTATCAGGGTTTTTTAAATCCTGCCTTAGGCTCTAACTTGCGACCGGAATTTCATTTTCGATTTGAAAAAATCGATTCTTCGGTGACCGGATTGACTGCAGACAAAGAAGGAGACCTTCTGTCAAAAGTCGACCCACGGGTCCAGCACATTGCCAAATGGCTTTTGGCTGAAACCGAAGGTGTTGCAGTTGGAGACTTCGAAAACACGGGGCAGCAGGGCTTCTTCTTAGCCCAGCCTCTGAAAGAGACAAGCGAACGAGCCACTCTTTATCGAAATCTAGGGAATGATCGATTCCAGCAGATTCATATTCCAGCTTTAGATCAAATCGTTCAACACCCAGAGACTTACGGATTGATTACCAATGGTATGTTCGTAGATTACGACAACGACGGTGATCAGGATTTGTTCCTTACAGTTGTCCACGGACACTGCATCCTCCTTGAGAACATGCTGTCCGAAACAGGGCACCTTGATTTTAAGGACGTGTCTGAAGACGTGGGACTTGCCAAATATCCGTGTCAGTCGATTTCAGCCACTTTTGCCGATTTCAATGGAGATGGAAAACTGGATCTTTTTGTTGCCAACGCTTTGGAAGCTGATCTTCCTAACTATGAACCTCCGGAGAAGCTCAATCTTTTTCATCTGCCGCAACCCCAGTTTGAGGGCGATCGCAGAATGTTTAACTTCATGCACGCAAGTTGGAATTTAGCCGATAATGGTGGCCACAACATGATGTTCTTTCAGACCTCTGATCATCACTTTGTTTTGCAAGATCCTCATTTGTGGGGGGGCGACCGAGCTGGATGGTCTCTTGCCGTGGGTGCCGCCGACCTCAATCACGATGGCTGGCCTGATATTTATGTTGCCAACGATTTTGGTCCTGATGAGCTTTACTACAATGCATCTGGACACGGATTTAAAACGATTGAAGGGTCCACTTTTGGATCCATCGGAAAAGACACGTACAAAGGCATGAATGTATCAATTGCTGACATTGATCACACAGGATGGTTTGG
>JAYTZS010000125.1:0-1796 GCA_043741885.1 Bdellovibrio sp.
TTTACAAGCCATTTACTCGCGCTCAAACGAAGATTTTATGATTGAAAAAGTTTTACCTATGTTAAAAACCGAATTGGAGGAATTGGATTCTTGGGAGAAAAGTCATCAAACTTTGGTCAAAGAAGCGATTGGTGCCTTAAAGAACCCAAAAGCCTTCAAGCCAGTCGTACAGGTAACTTATTGGATATTTCTTGAAAATGTCATTGCGGAAATGAAACCAAGGTTGGATGAGAAATTTGAACACAAGCTGGTGTCCCAGATTCGTGACGCTAAGATCGCGGTGACGAAAGAGGCAGTCAACGAAAGGCGCCTGCGAATGATGAAAGGTTCAACTTCTCCCTCTGAAATTGCCCATGCAGTTTTAAAAGATTATGAAGTGGCCAAGAACAATCCCCCGCCTGCTGATGGGTTGGTAGAGCCAGGAAAAGAGACTTCAGGCCCAGTGCCGACTTTCGGCCCAGCCCAGACGTCACCATCAGTAACGCCACTAGTCGACTCGACAAAAAAGTAAACTGGAATTATTCTACATTAGCTGTGAATTCAGCAGCTTCAAATTTAATTGTCGGCAAGCAAACTCAGAGTGGTTGCGGCCGCCAGGCGACGGTAGGTATCTCCATATTTTTTCATCACCCGCATGGAGTACACATGGGGAGTGCGATCTTCATTGTACATCCGGCATACTTTTCCCTGGCCCATGTTGTAAGCTGACAAGTACTTGTTGGCGTGGCCATCAAAACGATCTCTGAGATAATTAATATAGGCCATTCCAATTCGAACATTGCTTACTGGGTTTTCTAAAGTTCTTCGCCCATTCCAGCGAATGTGAAATTTGTTTGCAATCCATTCTGCAGTGTCTGGCTTCAGTTGCATGAGGCCGATTTCCCCATGACTGCCGCGAGCTTTGGGGTTGAAAGAGCTCTCTGTTTTGATCATCGCGATGACAAAAACAGGATCAATCTCATATCTTTCAGCTCCCTGTAATATTGTCGAAGTCAAATCGACTGCAGAATTTCTATATTTCTTAGGCAAGCTCTTATAGATGTCAGTGAAAATCGCGATCCCTAAAGAATCCGCACTCTCGACCAATTGAGCTGAGCTTCCTTTGTACTGTGTTCCCAGAAGCTCGCGGGCGTGGGCTGAGCGGACTCTCTCATTGACTGGCAAGAGATCAACTTTCCATGAATCGGAGAAATCAAAATTTTGATACATCAGAGCGACTAAAAGAAGTGCCGAGATAGCGGCAATTTTTTTAGAGGCCGATGAATTGAGAAATGAATGTTCGTGAGGAGTTAAGTCCATTCGTTGCATTGTCATTTTCCCTCCCGTCCCGCTTTGAGCCTCCAACGAAAGTCAGTGGCACTGGTCTTTAATCCAATCCCTGTGCCAAGTTCCAAACACTTGAAAAGATTGACGTATCAAGCTGACACACGGGTTAAAAGCGGGGTGGTGGAACTGAGCGAAAAAGTGTCTATCAAAACTTCGACAGCGACTAAAAGTTAGAGATTCAGACCGAGGCAGTTTCGCCGGCTCACTGCCTCCTGCTGAGACCAGGTAAAGATTCCAATTCATAAGTTCAAACTTAAAATTCAATCTATAAATTCAATCTATAAGTCTAGATCATCTCATTTTGGCTCAAGCAATCAGGCCTCCACTCCGATGAATCCTATGACTCGAAAAGGATTTTCGAGAAGGAGTCTCCGATGTTTATACACGGTAATTTGCAAGCTCTGTTCGATGCTCTTTATGAGATTGGCGCGATTGATCCAGTCCTCAAAATGGATTGGTCTCTCATCAAT
>JAYTZS010000126.1:0-5352 GCA_043741885.1 Bdellovibrio sp.
ATGATACTCATCCAATGCAAATAAACTTTGGTCCAACTTTCAGGTTCAAACTGAATGGTTCCGCTCTCAGCTACCCGACGAGCAGGGACAACTAACTGCTCCATTTTCATAAACCATTGATCCGATAAATAAGGCTCAACCACGGCACCAGTCCGAGAGCAATGACCAACGTTCAAAGTGTGGGGTTCTTCTTTTTCAAGAAGATCTTTGGCTTTGAGGTCTTCCAAAATTCGCTTGCGAGCTTCTTGAACTTTCAGGCCCTTGTAAGCTCCGGCGTTTTCATTCATCTCTGCTTTTTTGGTCAGGATGTTGATCATCTCTAAATTGTGAGCCTTGCCAATTTTGTAGTCGTTGAAATCATGTGCCGGAGTGATTTTCACGACTCCCGAGCCAAATTCTTGGTCGACATAAGGATCAGCAATAATTTTAATTCGACGCTCTGTCAGAGGCAGCATAACATTTTTGCCAATGTGCTTTTGATAGCGCTCGTCCTCTGGATGAACTGCCAATGCCGAATCGCCCAGCAAAGTTTCAGGCCGAGTTGTGGCGACAATCAAATGTCCACTGCCATCTTCAAGCGGGTAGCGAATGTGCCAAATTGACCCTTTGATCTGTTTGTGTTCAACTTCTAAGTCTGAAATTGCTGACTCCAGCGGCCCTGACCAATTCACCAAACGTGTCCCACGGTAAATCAGACCTTTTTTGTAAAGACTGACGAAAACTTTGCGCACCGACGAAGAGACGCCTTCGTCTAACGTAAAGACAGCTCGGTCCCAATCACAGCTCTCACCCAATTTTCTCATTTGAGCGTAGATTCGATTTCCGTACTGGTGTTTCCACTCCCAAACTTTTTCGACGAATTTTTCTCGTCCCAAAGAATGTCGGGTCACGCCTTCTTTTTTTAATTCTTTTTCCACCACGGCTTGAGTTGCGATGCCGGCGTGATCTGTCCCAGGCAACCACAAAACATTGAACCCATTCATGCGTTTCCAGCGGACCAACACATCTTGCAAGGTATGATCCAAGGCATGCCCAATATGCAAAAAGCCAGTGACATTCGGCGGCGGTAAAATCACAGAAAAAGGTGGCTTGGTCGATTGATCTTGAGCTTTGAAGTAGCCCGAAGACTCCCACCATTTGTAGGTTCGCTCTTCGACATCAGCAGGATTGTAGCGATCGGAAAGATTTGAGTTTTCGGACATATGCACCTCTGAAGCTGAAACTTGCCAAGCGTAGCTGAAAAGCCTCAGTGTCTCAAGTGCAAAAAATCACATGGTTAGGGAGCGGCTTTGGATTTGCGTTTTTTCTTTTTTGTCGTCTTTAGCTCGATTTGAAACTCAGCTCGATCCATTTCTTTTTGCATTTTCTTTTTATCTTCGGCTTTTTGTTTGCCTGCTGAAGGTGGCGGTGCCGGGGTTTGAGGACGTGGTCGAGTGAAAAGATTCTGATTCACTCCATCATTTGTCTCTTCTTGAAATCTTTCAGCTTCCTCACTGTCAAACTGAGTGCGTCGATCCGGTGTAGCAGTTCGACTGCCTGCGCCTGTCAGAAACGAGTAAGTCAAAGCAGCAAACACATTCCAGCCGGAGGCCATATTGGTGCCGGTGATCGAAGTTCCTCCACCCAGCTTGAAATCAATCGAATCGGTGAAGCTGCCTTTCAGCCAGAAATTTGTTTCCAATAAAGCCGGATCGGTGGATTCAAATTTCAGAGCCCCGCCGTTTCGCAAAGCTACACTGGAGCGCTGGAGATCAGTCAACAGAGTTGTGTCTTTGCTTGCTGTCGAATAACCTCGCACTTCTCCGCCAACCGACCAAGCCGTAAATAAAAATTCGGTGCCAATTCCGTAAGGAAGAAGAGAGGCTCGGCTTTCATCTCGGTAATTGTAACCAACAAAGGCGAAAGGAGCAAAAAATCCCCAGTGGGCGCGTCCAATCAGCCGGCCAGAGACTTCCATCGCACCTTCGTGGTTGAGAACCTCATCTCGGTTCGGATCGATTCTCTCCAGTGGAATTTTAACTGAAACATCAGGATAAAATTGCAAATGTGGACTGGAATAAAGCAGGTAATCAGTTCCAATCACCGCTTCAGTGAAGGAACTATTTCGCCGAGTATCAATGAGATCCTTGCTCTCGGCATTGGCCACTTGAGCACTGGTATAAATTCCCCAGCGGTTCATAGGCACCCATCGACTTCCGAAATCGAAGGTCATAAGATTGTAACTGTAACCGTCAGTCAAGCTACTGAACTGTCCACCACTCGGAGTGTAATTGGCAGTGGCGTGGAAGTAATTGGTTTGCAATGCAAATTGCCATTGATGCGCTTGAAATGGACGGCTGGCCTCGTCGAAGAGAGGTAGTTGCGCAAACGCGGTAGAGCTTGGAGAAAGCAAAGCTACCCAAGAGAATATCAAGGAAAATATCCTAGAGAAACTAAACAATAGTGAAAATAAAGCAACTGACTTTCGCATGCATTTTGATTATGCCTTGAACCTTAAGGGGAATCAATGAACAGACAAAAATCCCAACTGGCCATCATCTTCTTTACGGTTTTTCTCTACCTCGTCGGCTTTGGAGTGGTTATTCCAATTACTCCCATGCTCGCCAAAAACTTTGGAGGTAGCGGTTTTCAAGTGGGATTGCTGCTGTCGATTTACTCATTGATGCAATTTTTGTTTGCACCTTTTTGGGGTCGGCTCAGTGATCGGCATGGCCGGAGACCTATTTTGCTCTTTTGCCTTTTGGGTGAATGCCTTTCCTACATTGCCTTTGCGCTGGCTAAGAATTTGGAAATGCTTTTTCTGGCTCGCATGTTTGCTGGATTTTTTGGCGCCAGCATTTCTACAGCTTCAGCTTATATTTCTGATATCACTCCCAAAGAGGAGCGCTCCAAAGGAATGGCTCTAATTGGCGTCGCTTTCGGTCTAGGTTTTCTTGTAGGTCCTGCGTTAGGCGGGGGCTTGGCCTATTGGGGTTCGCTGATTTCCTCAGCCCCGTCCTTTGACACCAGTTTTGCAGCTTATTGGGTGTCAGCCTTGTGCTTAGCTAATTTTCTGTTTGGTCTGAAGTTTTTAAAAGAGTCACTCACTGAGAAAGCGCCCCATCAAGAACAACGGAAAAGAATTGCTCAACTGACTCACTTTTTGCGCCAAGGAATTTTGGGTCGATTGATCGGAGTTTTCTTTTTATCCTCACTAGCCATGTCGATGATGGAAGCGACTTTGGTTCTTTTTGTCGGTGATCGTTTTCACTGGACCGTGCGTGAGGTCAGCTTTGGTTTTGCCTATATTGGCTTCGTTACCGTCTTATCGCAGGGATTTTTGGTGCGTCGATTACTCCCTAGAGTGGGAGAAAAAAAAATGCTGTTTTGTGGACTGACGATGATGGGAATTGCCCTGGCAATGATTCCTTTCTGTCCAACAATTCCGATCCTGGCCGTTTCCCAAACATTGCTGGCACTGGGTGTGAGTTTTACCAATCCTTCAACTATGGGGAGTATTAGTTTGTTGGCTGATCCAAAAGAGCAAGGTGCCGTGATGGGAACCACTCAGGGCACAGCTTCATTGGGGAGGATCATTGGACCTGCCGTGGGGGGCTGGCTCTATCAGAATTCGACTATTGGAACTCCATTTGTGACAGCAGGATTTTTAGCCTTCATGGGGCTTTTGGTCGTTGTCTTAAACTTTTCAAAACTTCCCAATTCGGCCCGGCGAAATAAAGTGGTGCTCCCATGAACAAAGCTCTTGGGCTTGGCTTTTTTCAATTGGACAATTTGCTGCGAAATCGAGTTCCCTTTGCGCTGTTAAAATCTGATTTTGATCTCGAGTCGCATTTTGGAGTCATGGAGAAAATGCATTTACGCACCCACTCGATGTCGTTGACTCCACTCAATTTGGAGCAGGCACAAGCAGCCTTGAAAACACGCGGGACTCGGAAAGAGGACCCAATTGTGGTGATCTGTGAATCAGGCGAGCTGTCGCAGAAACTGGCGCAACAGCTGGCTGATTTGGAGTTTATGAATGTGTATTATGCTTTGGGTGGTTGGCACGGGCTTCTAGAAGAAATGAGATCCGAGAGCATTTGAGCCAAGTGCTATCCCGCCGGCCTACTAGCCTGCTGATAAAGGCGAAATCGAATTCGATTTGTGAGAATGGCTCGCTTCAATATTCGTATTGGGAAGTCCAATTGCCGGCATAAATTTCTCGCCCTGCTCAAGCAAAGACAAATGTGCCTGAGCCAAAGCTTTGAGATTGGCTTCAAATTGCATCCGCATTCTTTTTAGATCTGAAACTTCTTGATACATTTTTTTCAGAGAATCACGCGAATCACGAGTGATCATCTCACCCTTCTGTTGGGCATCGGCGATGATCAACTTCGCTTCTCTTTCCGCATCAACTCGCAACCGGTCAGCCATTTGCCCCGCAGTTGAAATCGTTGATTTAAGAACATGATCGCGTTCTTTGAAATCGTTGACTTGAACTTCGCGCTCGCGAACCATTTCCCGAAGAGAATTTCTCTCATGAGTCAAAGCTTCCATCTGATTGGCGATTTGCTGAAGGTAATTCAGCACTTCATCTTCATCCAGGCCAAACATTTTTTTGGCAAAACTTTTGTGAGCAATATCAATGGGAGTGATCTTCATAAGCTTCCTCCTTGAAGCAGGTCTGATCTCAGATTTCCTGTATAGTCTTAGGATAGAGGGCTTTAGGTCTCTTTCGCAAGTTCTCGATTGCGCAGTGCTGCTTTTTCGAAGGAAATTCGCAGCGCACGCTCGATTTCAAGCTCGCGCATCGACTGAAGTCCAGCTGCAGTGATGCCTTTTTTCGAAGTTACTTTGTGCTGAAGCTCTTCGACCGGAATGTCTTTGCTTTGCTGAGCCAGCATCGAAGCTCCGAGAAAAGTTTCCACTACCATCTTGCGAGCGACCTCTGGCTCGAAGCCACGCTCTTCAATCCAGTCTTGCCAGTACGACATGAATTCATAAACAAAACCTGTTCCACTTGCACATGCCACTGTGAAGGCTTCAAATTGATCTTCGTCTTCCATCTTGAAAACCGAACCCAGGCGAGAAAATAAATCTTCAATTAAAACTTCTACCGCTTCTTCTTGTTTTGAAACTACATAACCAAAAGCCCCACGATTGACCAAAGCGGGAGTGTTTGGCATCACTCGCGCAACTCGGCAGTTTGGCAATTTCTTTTCTAAAGTTCGCAGGGTCACGCCACCGGCTAAGCTGATGACAATCTGTCCTTCTCGAAATGCTGAGCTCAAAGGGTCAATGGCTTCAGACAAGTCCTGAGGTTTCATTGCTAAGATCACAACATCGACTTGATCAATCAGTTGCTCGTTGCTG